>NZ_RZRP01000810.1:0-2840 GCF_003997795.1 Mesorhizobium sp. M7A.F.Ca.US.005.03.2.1
ACCGTCGACGGCGTTGTGGTTGTTGGCTGCGTCGGCGGCATAGATGCCGAGACCGCACAGCACGATGGCGGACAACATGGCAAAGGACAGAAGCGCTGCTTTCACGGAGGTCATCTCTTGTTGAGCTTTCTGCATCTGTGCACCAGGCGGTTACCAATGCGTTGAAACGGAGAATTCGCTTCAAAGTTTCGACGATTTTGCGCTTCTAGGCATGTTCTGTATCAACGGTGTGTCGCGCGGGTCACACAAAAGGTTCATAGCCGTTGCACAGAAGATGCAGAGCGCGCGCCTTCTAGGATGGCGGGCGGACACAAGCCAAGAATGAAACCGTTTTCCCCAGGCGGTTTCACCGCCGCGTGCCAATTATGTCACGCTGGAGGGTACGGAGAGACCAACGCTCAGATGGTCGCTACCCAGGCCCGGGCAATGGCGAGGCCAGCGGCATCCGCATCGGGCCCGTTGCGGGCCATTTCGCCATCGAGCTTGCCGGCCCAGTCGGGATGGCGCGCAGCGATGGTCGGGGCAAAGGACGCGCTCCAGTCCTTGACCATCGGCCGGTCGGCCTCGAAGTGAAACTGGAAACCGTACACGGCGCGGCCGACGCGAAATGCCTGGTTCTCGGCGACATCGTTGCCGGCAAGCCGCACGGCGTTTTCGGGCAACACGAAGGTGTCGTCGTGCCATTGGAAGATCGGGAACTTTGCCGGCAGAGCGCCCAGCACCGGATCGGCCTTGGCGTCAGGCGTCAGCGACACGCCGTGCCAACCGAACTCATTGGCGCCGCCGATACGGTTCTCGCCACCAAAGGCACGAGCGACGAGCTGGCTGCCTAGGCAGATGCCGAGCACGGCGCGATCCTTGTCGGCAAAGTCGCGGGTCAGTTCGAGCAGTGCCGGGAAATAGGGGTACTCATCGTCGGCCAGCGCATTCTGGCCCCCGCCGAGCACCACCATGGCATCATGCCCGGCCGCGTCATCCGGCAGGGGATCGCCCCTGTAAGGGAGACGCAGGTCGAGATCGGCGCCCGCTTCCGCAAGTGCTGCGCCGACCTGGCCGAGGCCGGTATTGTCGTAGTTCTGGACCACCAGCACCCGCATCGCAAAACCCTGCTGACATGAAAAAGCTGCGACGAGCGATATCATGCCGCTCGCATTGCAGCCAAGATGCGTGTCCGGAGAGAAAACTATGCCACTGCAGAACCGGGTCGATCCGTTCGGTATCATCCACGCGGTGCCCGATCGCGGCATGTTCACCGGCAATCGCGGCATCATCCACGACCCCGAGACGAAGACGCTCAAGAAAAAGCGCTGGGCGCTTCAAGCCTGGATCATCTGCGTCTGCCAATTCCGAAATGTGCGGCGCGAACCGATGGGCCGCAACCGGAAGGGCGGTAAAGCGGGCTGGACCGAGCTGTTCTTCCTCGACGAGGTGACCGCACTGGCGGCCGGGCATCGCCCCTGCTTCTTTTGCCAGCGCGAACGGGCCAGGGATTTCGTCGGCCGCTTCGGCGAAGCCTTCGGCATCGCCGAACCGCGCGCGCCGATGGTCGACAAGCGGCTGCACAAGGAGCGGCTGGCGTCAGGCGGCAAGCCGCCGGTGATTGCGGTTGAAGACCTTGCCGGCCTGCCGGACGGCGTCGTGGTTGCGGATGGCGGCACTGTTTATGCCCTGCGTAGCGGCAAGGCACTGCGCTGGTCCTTTGCGGGATATCAGCACCCCAACGATTTCGACATGCTCAAAAGCAAGACACTCTCGCTACTGACGCCGGCCACGACGCTCTGCGTGCTGCGGCACGGCTTTCGGCCGGTGTGGCATCCGACCGCCGAGGCTTGACGCCGGCGGCCGGCTCGCTCATTCCTCGGCGATGCGCGCCAATTACAAAATGCAACGTCTGTTCGTGATCGACGATCTCGCGCCGGACATCGAATTCGAGGCCGGCCAACAGCAGAGCCACTATCTCCTGCATGTGCTGCGGCTTGGCGAAGGCGCCGAAATCCTGGTGTTCAATGGCCGCGACGGCGAGTGGTCGGCGGCCATATCGGCGAAGACGAAAAGGGCGGTGCGGCTGAAGGTGTCGGCGCTGCAGCGGCCGCAGCCGCCTCTGCCCGATCTCGTCTACTGCTTTGCGCCGCTGAAGCAGGGGCGGCTCGATTATCTCGTGCAGAAGGCGGTCGAGATGGGCGCCGGCATCCTGCAGCCGGTCATTACCCAGCACACGCAAGTGGCCAAGCCGTCGATCGATCGCCTGCGCGCCAATGTCGTCGAAGCCGCCGAGCAATGCGGCATCCTGGCGGTGCCTCAGGTGCGCGAAGCCGAAAAATTCGACCGCCTGTTGACCGGCTGGGACACAGAGCGACGGCTGATCTTCTGCGACGAGGATGCTTCGACCAACAATCCGCTGGCCGCGCTGCAGGCGGTCAAGGAAAAGAAGCTTGGGCTGCTGGTCGGGCCGGAGGGTGGCTTTTCCGACGATGAGCGCAAGATGCTGCGCGCCCTGCCCTTCGTCACCGCCATTCCGCTCGGCCCGCGTATCCTGCGCGCCGACACCGCGGCGGTGGCCGCGCTCGCGGTCATGCAGGCGACAGTCGGAGACTGGTGAGACGTCATCCCTTGCAAGGGACGGAGAGCGGAGTAACGTTCAATTCCTGTTGACCTGTGGCTCAGGATTTTTCGCTTGATCGTCTGCTGACATTTCGTCCATTTAGCGCCGGCGATCGTCCGATCGTCCTACAGCGCCCGCCTCCTTTCGGACGTGCAAAGGACACTGTAGCATTCCATTGGGGCACATGATCCCGGCGAAAGTCGAAAGCCGATTTTCGGGGTCATGTGCAGAGGGTTCA
>NZ_RZRP01000811.1:0-2836 GCF_003997795.1 Mesorhizobium sp. M7A.F.Ca.US.005.03.2.1
GCCGCAACCAGGTCGCCGGCAAGCGCAGCATCGACGAGCCGGATCAAGACTTCGACGCGCCCGCCGCAGCATTGGCCGATCTCGGGACCCAGCGGGACGTCTAGGATAGCGCAGACTTCGTCAACCTCGATGCGGACTTCTTTGCCCAACATCTGCCTGGCCTTGTCGATTGCCATATATTCGAGCTGACCGCCGCCGATGGTGCCAAAGATCGCCGTCTGCGAGACGAGCATGAAGGCGCCCTTCTCGCGTGGCGTCGAGCCTTTTGTTCCGGCCACTTCGACCAGGGCAACCCGACCGGCGCTGGCGAGAAAGGCTTTCAGGCTTTGCACTTTCGAGTTCATGGTTCACGTTCCCGAATGGGAAATATAGGTTTTTTCGGCCCGGATTGCACGCATTGCCGACCCTGGGGCCGGATTCAGGCGCCGGCCTCCTTCTTCAGCCGCTCGATCGCCATCAGAACCCGCTCCGGGGTCGCCGGAGCATCGAGGCGCGGGCAGATCCTGTTGTCGGCGACACTGGCCACCGCGTCCGATAGCGCATGCAGCACCGACATGCCGAGCGGGAACGGCGGCTCGCCGACCGCCTTGGAGCGGTGGATGGTCGGCTCGCCGGCTTCCGGCCAGTCGGCCAAGGTGACGTTGAAGATCTTCGGCCGGTCGGAGGCGAGCGGGATCTTGTAGGTCGACGGTGCATGCGTGCGCAGCCGGCCCTTGGCGTCCCACCACAGTTCTTCCGTCGTCAGCCAGCCCATGCCCTGGATGAAGCCGCCTTCGATCTGGCCGATATCGATCGCCCGGTTCAGCGAGCGGCCACAGTCATGGAGAATATCGGTACGCTCGACCATGTATTCGCCGGTCAGCGTGTCGACCGAGACTTCCGAGCACGAGGCGCCATAGGCGAAATAATAGAAGGGGCGGCCCTCGCCCTTGTCGCGGTTCCAGTGGATTTTCGGCGTCTTGTAGAAACCAGCCGCCGACAGCTGGATGCGGGCCATATAGGCCTGCTTGACAAGGTCGGCGAAGGCGATTTCCTGGTTGCCGATGCGCACCCGGTTGGGCAGGAACAGCACCTGATCACGCGGCACCTGATATTTTTCGGCGGCGAAATCGGTCAGCCGATCCTTGATCTGGCGCGCGCCATTCTGCGCCGCCATGCCGTTGAGGTCGGAGCCGGACGACGCTGCCGTAGCCGAAGTGTTCGGCACCTTGCCGGTCGTTGTCGCGGTGATCTTCACCTGGTCGAGATCGATCTGGAACTCTTCCGCCACCACCTGCGCCACCTTGACGTAGAGGCCCTGCCCCATCTCGGTTCCGCCATGGTTCAGATGCACCGAACCGTCGGTGTAGACATGCACCAGCGCGCCGGCTTGATTGTAATGCGTGGCGGTGAACGAGATGCCGAATTTGACCGGCGTCAGAGCGAGGCCCCGCTTGATGAAACGGCTGTTGGCATTGAAGGCCGATATTTCACGCCGCCGCCGCGCATAGCTCGCGCTTTGCTCCAGCTCGGCGACGATGCCCTGGATGATGTTATCCTCGACCGTCTGGTGGTAGGGCGTGATGTTGCGGCCCCCCTCGCTACTGGTGCCGTAGAAATTCTTCTTGCGGATTTCGAGCGGATCCTTGCCAACGGCAAAGGCCACCTCGTCGATGACGCGCTCGGCGCCGACCATGCCTTGCGGGCCGCCGAAACCACGAAAGGCGGTGTTCGACACGGTGTTGGTGTAGAGCGGCGCCGACTGCGCATGCACCGCCGGCCAGAAATAAGTGTTGTCGCAGTGGAACAGCGCGCGATCGGTTACCGGGCCGGACAGATCCGACGAAAAACCGCAGCGCGCCGCGAACATGAAATCGACGCCGAGGATGTTGCCCTCATCATCGAAGCCGACCTCGTAATCGACGAGGAAATCATGACGCTTTCCGGTGGCGATCATGTCGTCGTCGCGGTCGGGCCGGATCTTCACGGCGCGGTGGTGTTTCTTCGCGGCGATCGCGGCCAATGCGGCAAACTGATTTCCCTGCGTTTCCTTGCCGCCGAAGCCGCCTCCCATGCGGCGGATTTCCACCGTGACGGCATTGCTCGGCACGCCGAGTACGTGGCTGACCATGTGCTGGACTTCGCTTGGATGCTGGGTCGAGGAATAGATGGTGACGTCCTGATCCTCGCCAGGAACGGCCATGGCGATATGGCCTTCGAGGTAGAAGTGTTCCTGGCCGCCGATGCGCATTTTTCCCTTTAGCCGGCGCGGCGCCTGACGGATCGCCGTAGCGGCATCGCCGCGCTTCAGGGTGAGAGGCGGCGTGACGAGCTTGTCCTTCTTCGGATCGAGCGCGCCGATGTCGGTGACGAAAGGCAATTCCTTGTATTCGACCTTTGCCAATCTTGTGGCGCGGCGCGCCTGCTCGCGAGTTTGCGCAATAACGCAGAAGATAGGCTGGCCGTAGAATTGCACCTTGCCGTCGGCAAGCACCGGCTCGTCGTGGCGGCCGGTCGGCGAAATGTCGTTTTCGCCCGGCACGTCACTGGCCGTCAACACGTCGACCACACCGGGCGCTGTACGCACCGCCGAAAGATCCATGCTGGTGATGGTGGCATGCGTGGCACCGGAAAGCCCTAGGCAGCCATGCAGCGTGCCTGATGGTTCCGGCATGTCGTCGATGTAGACGGCGGTACCGCTGACATGTTTGTGCGCGGAATCGTGGCGCTGATCGGTGGCGACGCCGCCAGCGATCTTTTCAGCCTTGAGGTTGGGGGCAGCGTGCTTGTTCATCGAATGCCTCTTTTCCCTTCTCCCCGCTCACGGGGAGAAGGTGGCCCGAAGGGTCGGATGAGG
>NZ_RZRP01000812.1:0-2833 GCF_003997795.1 Mesorhizobium sp. M7A.F.Ca.US.005.03.2.1
CCCGATCCGGCGCGCGCCGGATCGGGCCCCATGCGGCAGGTCGAGACCGGATGATAGACGGTGCCCGAGCGCTTCCTGAAATCCTGAATCAGGTCTGCATCGGAAGTGATTGACGGGCCTGGCAAAACCTCTTCCTCGATGATCTCGGCCATGGCAGGCATCGAGGCGATCTTGCGGACGAATTTCACCGCCGCCAGCATCTCCTCGACATCGGCATTGGTGGAGTAGGCATTGGCCGTTATCCTGGGGTACTCGCGCGGATTGGCCGAGCGGATCATGATCTCGCCACGGCTCGACGGGCGGCAGTTGGACAGGCCGATGGAAAAGCCCGGCCATGGGTCGGGCGTCAGGATGGGACGCTCGCCGCTCTTGGGAATGACGGTCGAGAATGCCTGGAAATAGAGCTGCATGTTGGGCCGCGTCGCCGCCGGGTCGGTGCGGAAGAAGCCGCCGGCATTGTTCATCGACAGCGACAGCGGGCCCGAACGGGTCAGGATATATTGCATGCCGACCAGCAGCTTGCCCCACCAGGGACGCAGCGTCTGGTTGAGCGTCGGCAGCTTGCCCTTGAAGGTGTAGTTGATGCCGACATGATCCTGCAGATGCGCGCCGACATTCTCGTTGGCCTGGACCATCCGGATGCCCAGGCCTTTCAGCAGCGCGGAGGGCCCGACGCCGGACAGCTGCAGCAATTGCGGCGAGTTGACCGAGCCGCCCGACAGGATGACTTCGCGGCCGGCACGCGCCGACTTCGTCTCGCCGTTCTGCTGGTATTCGACACCGACGGCGCGCTTGCCCTCGAACAGCACCCTGGTCGCCAGCGCCTTCATCTCGACGCGGACGTTGGCGCGCTTCATCGCCGGGCGCAGGAAAGCGCGCGCCGCCGACATGCGGCGGCCGTTGCGGGTCGAGATCTGGTAGACGCCGACGCCTTCCTGGGCAGCGCCGTTGAAATCCGGGTTGAAGGGCAGGCCGGCCTGCTGGCCGGCGGCGAGATAGCGTTTGGTCAGCGGGTGGACGGCGCCCGAACAGTCTGTGACATGCAGCGGGCCGCCGACGCCGCGCCATTGGTCTGCGCCGGCCTGGTTGTCCTCGAGCGCCTTGAAGGCGGGCAGCAGATCGTCATAGCCCCAGCCGGGATTGCCGGCGGCGGCCCAGGCATCGAAATCCTCGCGCGCGCCCCTGATCCAGACCATGGCGTTGATCGAGCTCGAACCGCCGAGCAGCTTGCCGCGCGGCCAGTGGTCGGCATTGCCGGCGAGCCCCGGGTCCGGCTCGGCCTTGTAGTTCCAGTTGACGTCGGGATCGAAGAAGGTCTTGCCGTAGCCGAGCGGCATCTGCACGTAGAAGCGGCGGTCGCTGCCGCCGGCCTCCAGCACCAGCACCGAGAAGCGCCCCGAGGCCGACAGTTTTTCAGCCAGGACCGAGCCGGCCGAGCCGGAGCCGACGATGATGAAATCATAGGTCTGCATGATGGAAATGGGAGGCTCCGAAAAATTGGCTGCAGCCTAGACGCGACGGCATTCCGAAGTCGCCGCGCCATCCGGCATCAGTTGTGAAAAAAGCGACCGTCGAACCGATCAGGTTTGCGGGGATTCCCGACAATCGCGCTTGATATCTATCGTCCCGACAGCCTATGCGATGGCACTATCTTGGCGCATAACTTTTCGGAATTATGCTCTGGCCACTCTGCGGAAGGCAGGAAATCATATGCGGACCCTCCCTGACGCGTTCATTCCCGAACTGCCGGGCCACTACAGCGGCAAGGTCCGCGAAAACTACGATCTGGCGGATGGCCGGCGCATCATCATCGCCACCGACCGGCTCAGTGCCTTCGACATCATCCTGACTTCGATCCCCTACAAGGGAGAGATACTGACCCAGACGGCGCGCTACTGGTTCGAGGAAACCGCCGATATCTGTCCGAACCATGTTCTCGAATACCCCGACCCGAACGCCGTCGTCGGCACGAGGCTCGACATCCTGCCGGTCGAGATCGTCGTGCGCGGCTATCTGGCGGGAACCACCAGCACCTCGATCCTGACGCGCTACAAGCGCGGCGACCGCGACATGTACGGTATCCGCCTGCCGGACGGCCTGCGCGACAATGAAAAGCTGGCCGAGCCGATCATCACGCCGACCAGCAAGGCCGCGCATGGCGGCCATGACGAGCCGCTGTCGAAAGCCGAGATCCTCGAACAGGGTCTTCTCACGCAGGCGCAGTGGGACACCGTGTCCGGCTACGCTTTGCGGCTGTTCGCCCGCGGCCAGCAGCGCGCCACCGAGCGCGGCCTGATCCTGGCGGACACGAAGTACGAATTCGGCACCGACAGGAACGGGACCATCATTCTTGCCGATGAAATCCACACCCCGGACAGCAGCCGGTACTGGATCGCATCGAGCTACGAACGGGCGCTCGCCGACGGCAGCCGGCCGGAGAGTTTTGACAAGGATTTCGTCCGGTCGTGGGTCTCGGCGCGCTGCAACCCCTACAGCGACCCGATACCTGAGATACCGGCCGAGATCGTCGAACAGGCCTCGCGGGTTTACGCGCAGGCTTATGAGGCGATCACCGGCAAGGAATTCTCGCCGGACCTTTCCGGGGACAGCGTGCTCGATCGTATTCGCACGAACCTCAGGCGCTATTTCTGATCGACCTTCGCCGGTGATGCGAACTGCCGTCCCATGGCCATGCCCAGGGTCTACGAACTCGGGTTAACCGGTCCTCGGAAACCTTCGCCGGTGTGTTGGCTGACGGAGCAAACGAAAAACCCGCCTGTGCGGCGGGTCACTGGCGCAAATCAGCACCATAGGCAAAAATGTACCATAGCTG
>NZ_RZRP01000813.1:0-2832 GCF_003997795.1 Mesorhizobium sp. M7A.F.Ca.US.005.03.2.1
CGGCGAAACTCAGGAGGTCGAAGAGACGGTGACGCTGGCCGACGGCAGCGTCAGGCATCAATTCGCCCGCAAGGGCGCGATGATCGCCTCCGACGGTTCGCTCTACCTGATCGGCTCGACCACCGACATCACCGAGCTGAAGATGCGGGAGGCCGAACTGCGCGAGGCGCGTCAGCGCGCCGTGCTCGCCGACCGCGCCAAGTCGGAATTCCTCGCCAATATGAGCCATGAGATACGTACGCCGATGAACGGCGTGCTCGGCATGGCCGAACTGCTGGCCAAATCGGACCTCGACCCGAAGCAGAAGACGTTTACCGACATCATCGTGAAGTCGGGCAATGCGCTGCTCACCATCATCAACGACATACTGGACTTCTCCAAGATCGATGCCGGTCAGCTGGTGCTCGATCCGGCGCCCTTCAATCTGGCCGAGGCGATCGAGGACGTGGCGACGCTGGTGTCGACGCGCGCCAAGGAGAAGGACCTCGAGCTGATCGTACGTGTCGAGCCTCGGCTCGAGAGCCTATTCATCGGCGATGTCGGCCGCATCAGGCAGATCGTCACCAACCTGCTCGGCAATGCGGTGAAATTCACTGATGAGGGCCATGTGCTGGTCGACGTCACCGGCGAGAGGGTTCCAGCCGGAACGAAGCTCACCATTTCGGTCACCGATACGGGCATCGGTATCCCCGAGGAAAAACTGAAACTGGTGTTCGAGAAATTCAGCCAGGTCGACACTTCATCGACGCGGCGGCACGAGGGGACCGGCCTCGGCCTCGCCATCACCTCGCGGCTCGTCGAGCTGATGGGCGGCGACATCGGGGTCGAAAGCGCCGAAGGCAAGGGTTCGACGTTCTGGTTCTCGGTGACGCTGCCGAGGGCCGGACAGCAGAACGGACAACGCATCATGCCGATCGACGTGACCGGCGCGCGCGTGCTGATCGTCGACGACAATGCCGTCAACAGGGCGATCCTGACCGAGCAGATGACATCATGGACGTTCGATTCCTGCGCGGCCGAAAGCGGCGCCGAAGGCCTCAAGGTGCTGATCGCCGCAGCCGCCTATGGCGTGCCGGTCGATTGCGTCGTGCTCGACTACCAGATGCCTGAAATGAGCGGCGCCGAAATGGCGCGGATCGTGCGCAACACCGCTGGCCTTGCCGGAACGCCGATCATCATGCTGACCTCGGTCGACCAGTCGCTCGCCAACACCAGCTATCGCGATCTCGGCATCGATGCCCAGTTGATCAAGCCGGCGCGCTCTTCGGTGCTGCTGGAAACGCTGGTCGCCACCATCCAGCGGCATCGCCACAACACTGGCGGCAGCGACGCGCAGCCGCTCGCGGCCGACGTCGCTGCGAGCAATGTGACGCGGCCGCAGCCCTCGGCACCGTCCGAACAGCGGGCGCTGCTGCAGCCGCCTTCGATTCGCCCGCGGCCACCGGTGGCGGCTGGTGGCGACAGGCTGGACATACTGGTGGCCGAGGACAATGAGGTGAACCAGATGGTGTTCACCCAGATCCTCGGCGAGACCGGTTATGGTTTCGAGATCGTCGGCAATGGCCGCAAGGCGCTCGACGCCTTCGGCCGGCTCAACCCGTGCATGATCCTGATGGATGTCTCCATGCCGGAGATGAACGGTCTCGAAGCGACCGCCGCCATTCGCCGGCTGGAGGAAGAAACCGGCACGCATGTGCCGATCGTCGGCGTCACCGCGCATGCGCTGAAGGGCGACCGCGAGCGCTGCCTGGAGGCAGGCATGGACGACTATCTGCCCAAGCCGATCAGTCCCCGGGCGCTGCTCGAGAAGGTCGAGCGCTGGGTCGGCGCCAGCCGGCAGGCTCAGCGCAACGCCGGGTAGGGCCGGTCCTGCCTGTCCGAGTGCCGGAAATACGGCGAAGATTCGCGCCCTGCCAGCGGCCAAGACTATGGTGCGATCGCACCATATCAAAGGTTGTATCCAGTCGAGACAATGGCGGCGTTCGATTCCTCCCTTTCCAGTTACGGGCGGGAGCAGCGACCGCCGGCATGAGACAGCGTCAACCTACCCCAACGGACCTGTTTTCGGCGATGGCCCGGCCATGACACCGTCTGGCTGAGAGCAACGCGCTCCCGTCCGGCTTTTTTTCGTAAAGGCCGGCTAACCCCAAATCGCCGGCCAATCTCGGCCCCAAGCGGAGCAAGTCTCTGATTCCGGGGACAAAGCCGGGCTGCGTGGTCAGTGCCGGCCAGGCGGCGTTTTGCTCATCGCGATGACGCGTTACCGGGGTGACATCAAACTGTCATGCGACTGTTATAATCGAAGGCTATTGGCCTCAGCGGGCGCCGACTGACGAGCGCCGAGAGACCATCTTCCGAACAGGAGCAGGCCACATGAAGAAATTCCTCTATACGGCGTCGGCCGCTGCGCTTGCGCTCGCCGCGTCGTCCGGCTTCGCCGCCGCGCGCGACCAGATCCAGGTCGCCGGATCATCGACCGTGTTACCTTATGCCAAGATCGTTGCCGAGCAGTTCGGCGAAACGTTCACCAACTTCAAGACCCCGGTCGTCGAATCCGGCGGCAGCGGCGCCGGCATCAAGGAATTCTGCAAGGGCGTCGGCGAAGACACGATCGACATCGCCAACTCGTCGCGTCCGATCAAGGCGGACGAACTCAAGTCCTGCGCCGCCGCCGGCGTGAAGGAAGTCCAGGAAGTCCGGATCGGCTATGACGGCATCGTCTTCGCCACCGACATCAAGGGCCCGGACTGGGCGCTGGTTCCCGCCGACATCTACAAGGCGCTCGCGGCCAAGCTGGTCGTCGACGGCAAGCTCGTCGACAATCCGAACACC
>NZ_RZRP01000814.1:0-2822 GCF_003997795.1 Mesorhizobium sp. M7A.F.Ca.US.005.03.2.1
GAGTACAAGGACGGCCAGGCAGCACCCTCGAATCCGTCGCTGTTCGTCCGTTTTCCCCGCTCCTTCGTCGGCCATGGCGCGCCGCTGGTGCGGCCGCCGGAATCCCCGCAGCTCGATTATGAGGGTGAAATCGTCATCGTCATCGGCAAGGCGGGCCGGCGCATCGCCGAGGCCAACGCGCTCAGCCATATTGCGGCACTGTCGCTGTGCAATGAAGGTACCATCCGCGATTGGGTGCGGCATGCCAAGTTCAACGTCACGCAAGGCAAGAATTTCGACCGCAGCGGCTCGATCGGCCCTTGGCTGGTGCCGTTCACCGACGCGGAGCAGATCGCCGACATCGCGCTGACCGCCCGCGTCAATGGCGAAATCCGCCAGCAGGACCGCACCAGCCGGATGATCTTCTCGTTTCGCAAGATTATCGCCTATGTCTCGACCTTCACCACGCTGGTGCCGGGCGACATCATCGTCACCGGCACGCCGACGGGCGCCGGCGCCCGCTTCGAGCCGCCGATCTGGCTGAAGCCGGGCGATGTGATCGAGGTGGAGGCCGATGGCATTGGCATGCTTCAAAACAGCGTCGTCGACGAGGAAGCAGCATGACCCCGGAGCAAGTGGAAGACGCCGCGGCACGGCTGTTCGAGGCCGAGCGCTCACGCCGCCAGATCCGGCTGCTCAGCCTCGATTTTCCCGAGGCGACGATGGAGGATGCCTATCGCGTGCAGGCAGCGCTGGTGACGCGCAAGATCGATGCCGGGCTGAAGCCGAAGGGCTGGAAGATCGGCCTCACCTCCAAGGCGATGCAATATGCGCTCGCCATCGACACGCCGGATTCGGGCGTGCTGTTCGACGACATGTTCTTCGACGATGGCGCGACCATTCCCGCCGGCCGCTTTATCCAGCCGCGCGTCGAGGCCGAGATCGCCTTCATTATGAAGGCGCCGCTGAAAGGCCCCGGCGTGACGATCTTCGACGTGTTCAACGCCACCGACTACATCACGCCGGCGCTCGAAATCCTCGATACGCGCATCGAGCGCGTCAATGCCGAGACCAAGAAGGCGCGTACCTTCTTCGACACGATTTCGGACAATGCCGCCAATGCCGGCATCGTCATCGGCGGCCGGCCGCAGCGGCCTGATGAAGCCGACATGCGCTGGATCGGCGCCATCGTCTCGCGCAATGCCGAGGTCGAGGAGACCGGGCTTGGCGCCGGCGTGCTCAACCATCCGGCGATGGGCATTGCCTGGCTGGCCGACAGGCTCGCCCGCTACGGCATGTCGATCGCTGCCGGCGAGGTCGTTCTCTCCGGGTCGTTCGTGCGTCCGGTCGAGGCGCGACCCGGCGACACGATCGTCGCCGATTTCGGCAGTTCGGGCACGGTCAGCATCCATTTCGCGAAGGGCTGACGGTTCCGCCAGTTCTTATCAATCGGCCCTATTCGCCATGCAGATAGGCAATCACCACATCGGCTGCGATGGCCGACATGCGCAGGCCGACCTCCCTGGTGATGTCGCCTTCGACGCGGCTCTGCACCCAGCCGAGGAAGGCGAAGGCCCGCAAGGCAGAAAACAGCGGCAGCGCGGCGATGTCGCGCGCCGTCAGTTCGCGCTCCTGCCGATAGCCCTTGAGCAAAGCGGCCTCGATCAGCGGATAGATCGCCTCATCGCGGTTCTGGTAAAGCGCGACGGCAAGGTCGTACATGTGCCAGCCATGGCCGCAATCGTCGAAGTCGATGATGCGGATCGCACCATCATGGACGAGCACATTCTCGCGCACCAGGTCGGCGTGGATGATGCCGAAATTGCGGGCACTGCGTTCATACGTCAATAGCGCGCGCACGGCCTTTTCGCGCGCCCGCAAAACCAGCTCCCGGCGAGGACCGTCGAGGAAGGGCGAGGTCTCGAAACGCCCCCAATTCGGGTTCGCGCCGAAGAAGCCGTCGAAATCCCAGGCATGGCGGGCAAAGCCGGACGGAGGCGTCCAGGCTGCTGTGACATTGTGCATGTGGGCGATGGTTCGCCCGATCTCGGTAAAGATCTGTCTTGCCTGCTCGGGCGTAAAATCCAGCGGCACGCCTCGCGCGCCGACGGCGCGGCCTTCCAGCCAGCTCAGGCAATCGACTTGCCGGGGTTGCATTGAGGCGTTCGCGCTGACAAGCACGAACAGATCGCCAGCCGGCGTGGCGACCGCAGATGGCGTGGCGATGCCGGCCGATTGCAGAAAACCCATCCATTGCAGTTCCGAGCGCAGGGCGGCGTCCGTGTGATAGCCAAACCGGTGAATGCGCATGGCGGCCGGCTGGCCATCGGGCAGACGGATCCGGAAGACCGCGTTCTCGCGGAATTTCAGCAGCTCCGGCTCACCCTCATCAATGCCCCAATGGGCGAGCGCGCGCCTGGCCAGCGCCGTGACGTCGGCTGCCGTCTCGGGTTCGGATTGCGCGGAGACTGCGCTCACGCCTTCACTCCGCGGACTTCGCCAAGCACTTCGTCGAGGACGCCGATCAGGAAGTCGGCATTGTCGCGGGAGAACGGCATTGGCGGGCGGATCTTCAACACATTGCCGTGGATGCCGGTCTTGCCCATCAGCACGCCGCGCTGGCGCATCCGGTTGGCGACCTGCTCGGCAATGTCGGGCGCCGGTTCGCGCGTCTTGCGGTCGTGAACCAGTTCGGCGCCGAAGAACAGGCCAGCGCCCCTGACCTCGCCGATACATTCATGGCGATCGGCGAGCGGGCGCAGCAGGTTGAGTGCATAGGCGCCGACGTCACGCGCGTTGGCAACGAGATCTTCCTGCTCGATGACGTCGAGAACGGCATTGGC
>NZ_RZRP01000815.1:0-2818 GCF_003997795.1 Mesorhizobium sp. M7A.F.Ca.US.005.03.2.1
GACTATCGCATTACGATGGCTATCGCCGGCTTCGCTCTCGATGAGGTCGAACTCATGCAGAACGGCCCCGAATTGTCTGTCGTCGGCCAAAGGAAACCCGACCAGGAAAATCGGGAGGTCCTTCATCGCGGCTTGGCGACGGGCAACTTCAAGCAGGTGTTCAAACTTGCCGACCACGTAAAGGTCAAGGCGGCCAACCTCGAGAATGGCTTGCTGTCAGTGGACCTGGTCCGCGAAGTGCCCGAGGAACTCAAGCCTCGGCGCATTGAGATAGGGTCCGAAGCCAAAGCGGTTTCGCTCGAGCAACCCGGCAAGAAGCAGTTGATCGACTCGGATGCGGAGCCTCAACGCGAGGTCGCCTGATTCCCTGGACCTAAATCTACGGTCCGCCTCCCGGTTCGGCCGGGAGGCACAGATCGCGGAGAATGGAGATGAGAACCGACACTTACAGTTTTCACCAACCTGAACCGAAAAATCTTGCCGCGGAATCCGCCGGATTGCGGACGCCGGATGATGTGCTGAACGAGGAGACGATGACGATCGGTGCAAAGCGGGCTTTGCTCGCTTTCTGGGCTTCCGACGTTCATGCGGTTCCTGACAATCCCGCGTTGCGGCAATTGGACAACGGCGCCATCGTGGAAGTCAGCGACATACTTCGCGCCCTCCGCCTTCTGGACGAAACCGGGCGGGAACCGCGTGTTTCAAAGGGGTCGGGAACCGTCAGCCTGTCTTTCGACCGGCGCCGCAAGAAGAGCCGGCTCGGTTGGATGCGGCGCCCCTGGCGGGATGACGATGATGATCCGCCGCCAATCCCGGCCTTTGCGACGGTGCCGCCCGGGCGTGGAGGCGGCGGCATGTTGGCCGAGCCGGAGCATGCAATCGCATGATGACCCAAGCCAGCAACAACCAACGTGCGGAATGGAGGATCACATGAGTTACAGGACGTTCGACCGACCGGTCCTGGTCAAGAATGGCGAGTTCGTTCAAGAAATAGGGTGCCTCGACGATGCGTTCGACTTCTTTGAGGAGTGGCCAAGGGAACGGCGAGGTCCGATTTTCGAAACGGCCTTTCGAGCTTGCCAGCGTGCTCACGACGGCCAGGTTCCGCTGACGGTGGCGCGCGATGCCGTCGCCGGCTTCGCAAGATCCGTCAAAATCTTGCAGGACCCGCTTGCCCAATTCCCTTGGATGGACGGCACAAGGTCAGGTCGTGGTGGGGTAACCGCTTAGCCTTGATAAGGGGCGGCGCCATCAGGATGGTTCGGCTGCATGGTCGTCGTTTCCGCATCGCTACAAGGTGAGCTGCCCTGCCAGCTCACCTTTGGCGGGCGGTTGTTGTTCGAGCCGTTAGTACGGTTTTTTGGCGGGCGCGTCCGCGTCGCCATCAGCGGCATGCGACACTATCGCAGATTATGCCACGGCCCTCAGCGGAGGCTCCGCCATTGTCCCCAGGCCGTCGCATTCCGTGCAGGCACCCGTTTTTCCGGGGCAGCCACCCCGATGGGTTCCCTGAGGGCAGCAGTGTCCGTTTGACGCATACCATTTGGAGCAGTCGAAAACCCTGCCGCTGCCATGACAGCGCAGGCATTCCATATTTGATGAAATCATACCCAATTCTTGCCCAACCCAAACGCACTCGCCCCATGCCGCAAGTAACAGGAATCATTGCGCTTTCAAGCACACTGCCCTGACTTAAATTGGGGGGATCGACGGACGGCCGGCATCGATGCGAACTATCGTTGCGCCGTAATTGCGTTGCTCGTGAAAACCTTGCTCGTCACAAGCCGGGTTGGGCATTGGTCGGCACCAGCAGGCTGCGCCGCCTTGTCCGGTTCCTTGTCGGCAGTGACAGCGACTGCGTCGCCGGGCTGCGCGTTGGCGGCCTGTGTGGACGTGGACGCGAAGAGGACCGTCTGAGTGATGAGAGCCGAAACCGCGGCAACCTGGACCAGCACGGCGGCAAGGGCGATCTTCTTGAGCATGCGAGAAAACGCTTTTTGGCGCTCCCGGTTCCCCCATTCAGGTTTTCGGCTTGCTGCGGGAACAAGGGACCGGCAGTGCGGTTAACTCGATTATGCCGAGCAAGATCAAAGAACCACCATCGAAGCCCGAACCGGAGAAGCTACCTGTCCGACGTCGGGACAAAGAAGCCCCGCCAGAGCTTGAACATGTCGACCCGCCACCACGAGATGTGCGAGAGGCACCGGCACCCAACCCGAACGGTGACAAGAGATGAAATCCTGATGAGATCGCCGTGAAGAGATCGCCGTGATCGAAGCGCGCTGCATAGCGGCGCCAGGTCAAGTTGAGGATCAACCTGCGGCTGCCTGCGGTTTTCCAGACATGCCATAGATCAGCCCCTATGGGCGACCTGACCGTCTCAACGCTTTGAAGAATTTGGCTCCCCGGGCCGGATTCGAACCAGCGACCAACCGGTTAACAGCCGGTTGCTCTACCACTGAGCTACCGGGGAACGGAGGCTCTTATGTGAGTGGCGCAGCCTATAGCTGCCCTTTTCGGCTTTGCAAAGAAGCTTTTCACATTTTTCCGAGGCTTTTTCGCATAGGCCTTTCTCGCAATCGTCGAAGGATGCCCTCATATTAGCCGTCTTGGCAGGGATATGGAACCGAAAGCGCGGCGGCGGCTTTGGTTTGAGCATGCTTGCGAACGATCGAAACGGGTCAATCTTTCGAGACGATGACAGCACAAGACAACCAGATGCCGGCGCGCAAAATCTCTGTTTTCGGGCGCGAGTTCAAAATGCCGCGCTCGCGCGGGCTCAGAATCACGATCGGCATCCTGCTGACCATCGGTGGCA
>NZ_RZRP01000816.1:0-2815 GCF_003997795.1 Mesorhizobium sp. M7A.F.Ca.US.005.03.2.1
AGCGTTGCGTGTGCGGCGTCATCGGCTGCTTCGAGGCCATCGCTTCGGGAACCGCGCTCGGCCGCCGCGCCAGCGCCGCCACGGCGGCCGGCGACGGCTCTGCCTTGCGGCGCCTGTCAGCGGATGCGGAGGTGACCGGCCGCCATGTCGTCGAGGCGGCACGGCTGCGCGACGATCTTGCCTCGGCCTTGCTGGACGAGGAAGCCCGCTGGCTGGGCGTCGGCTTCACCAACCTGTTACATCTCTATTCGCCCGATGTGCTGGTCGTCGGCGGCGGCATCGCCAATGGGCTCGACCTGATGGCGCCGACCATCGAGGCAACCATCAGGCAGCGGGCCATGCGCGCCTATCGCGACGTACCGGTCGTTCCAGCACAGCTCGGCCGCCATGCTGGGCTCGTCGGCGCCGCCAGCCTTGTGCTGTTCGACGACGAGGGCACTTTGGCAGCCCGCATGCCTGTCGGCCCAAGCACATATCCGGACACACCACTGAGCAAGATCGGCACCGTCTGACGTGCGACTGCATGACAAAGGCCGGAGGCAGCATGCCTCCGGCCTTTTACGCATAAGCCACACGTGGTTACTCGGCGGGGACGACATCCGCCGGCAGGCTGTCGTCAGCCGTGCCCGCCAGCGCCCTCGCCAGCTTGGCCTCGTCGAGTTCGCCTTCCCAGCGCGCCACCACCAGCGTGGCGACGGCATTGCCAACGAAGTTGGTCAGCGCCCGGCATTCCGACATGAAGCGGTCGACGCCGAGGATCAGCGCCATACCGGCGACCGGCACCGCCGGAACCACCGACAGCGTGGCGGCAAGGGTGATGAAGCCCGCTCCGGTGATGCCGGCGGCACCCTTGGACGAGAGCATGGCCACCAGCAGCAGCAGGATCTGGTCACCCATCGACAGGTGGATGTTGGTCGCCTGTGCGATGAACAGCGCCGCCAAGGTCATGTAGATGTTGGTGCCGTCGAGGTTGAAGGAATAGCCGGTCGGGATGACCAGGCCGACCACCGAGCGCTTGGCGCCGGCCTTCTCCATCTTTTCCATCAGCGAGGGCAGGGCGGCCTCCGACGAGGAGGTGCCCAGCACCAAAAGCAGCTCTTCCTTGATGTAGCGGATCAGCGACAGGATGGAGAAGCCGTTGTAGCGGCAGACCGCACCCAGCACGATGAACACGAACAGGAACGACGTCACGTAGAAGGTGCCGACCAGCATGGCGAGATTGATGACCGCGCCGATGCCGTATTTGCCGATGGTGAATGCCATGGCGCCGAAGGCACCGATGGGGGCGGCCTTCATCAGCACGCTGACCAGCTTGAAGATCGGCGTCGTCAGTGCCTGCAGGAAGTTGAGCACGGGCATGCCCTTGTCGCCGACCAGCGCCAGCGCGATGCCGAACAGCACCGAGAAGAACAGCACCTGCAGGATGTCGCCGTCGGCGAAGGCGCCGACGATGGTCGACGGGATGATGTTCATCAGGAACCCGGTGACCGACTGATCGTGCGCCTTGGCGGCGTAGGTGTTGACGGTCGAGGCGTCGAGCGTCGCCGGGTCGATGTTGAAGCCGGCGCCCGGCTGCACGACATTGGCGACGACAAGGCCGATGATCAGCGCCAACGTCGAAAAGGTGAGGAAATAGAGCATCGCCTTGCCGGCAACACGCCCGACCTTCTGCAGGTCGCTCATGCCGGCAATGCCCGTTGCCACGGTCAGGAAGATGACCGGGGCGATGATCATCTTGACCAGCTTGATGAAGGCGTCGCCGAGCGGCTTCATGCTCTCGCCGACCGACGGATAGAAATGGCCGAGCAGGATGCCGACGGTGATCGCGACGAGCACCTGCACGTAGAGTTGGGCATAGAAAGGTTTGCGCTGCGCGGCAAGCGCGCCTGATTGGTCTGCGATGTGCATCGAACTCTCCCTGGCCGGATGGGCGAAAACGGATCGCCTGCGTGACTTCTCCCATCGCGGCGCTCCGGTCGCACGCCGCTGAAAGCAGTTTTGCAAGCGTCGTGCCAGATCGGGGAAAGGCCGGAATCGCGGATTTCCGCCTTTGTCAGAGGTCGCGCGGACAATACTTGTGCGGATTTCCGCACAAGTGGCGTTTGCCTGGGCGGATTTTCGCATTACACTGACCGGAAAGCCGCGAAGAAAAGGGAGAGGGCAGACGCCGCAGGCAGGCACCGATAGCGAATCCCAAGGGTTTGCCGGCCGTGAGTTGCTGCGCGAGGCGGTGGCCCGGCTGCGCGATGGCCGCTGGCTTGCCGTGGTCGCAGCCCTTGCCGTCCTGGCTGGCGCGATCGCCATCGCCGGGCGCATCGCCTCCGGCCAGGCGGCCGACAATCTGCGCGACACAGCACTTGCCGCTCTGCCGCTGGCGGCGGGAACGCTGACCGGCGAAATCGAAAAGCAGCGCCTGGTTCCCTTGGTGCTGGCCCGCGACGATGCTGTGCGGGGCGCGCTGCGCCGGGCCGGGAAGATGCAAGAAGCGGCCCTCAACGACAAGCTCAAGGCGATTGCCGGCGATGCCTCGGCCTCCGCCATCTATGTCATCGATACGGCAGGCATCGCCATATCAGCCAGCAATGCCGGCGAACCGACCAGCTTTGTCGGCATCGACTATAATTTCCGGCACTATTTTCAGGAGGCGATGGCGAAAGGTGCTGCCAGCCAATATGGCCTCGGCACGATCAGCGGACGGCCGGGACTCTACCTTTCGAGCCGCGTCGACGATAACGGCAAGCCGCTTGGCGTTGCGGTGTTGAAGGTCGAGCTCGACGGCGTCGAGGCAAATTGGCGTTCCAGCGGTTTCCTTGTC
>NZ_RZRP01000817.1:0-2805 GCF_003997795.1 Mesorhizobium sp. M7A.F.Ca.US.005.03.2.1
TTCCTGGCGCTGGACACGCCGGCGACGCCTGCAACGCCTCGACGTCCTCAAGCAGCAACGGGCGCTGCTCGCCAGCCGCGATCAGCCGTGCCGCCGGCGTGTCCAGCGCCAGGAATGCGCGGTCGACTTCAGCGATGAGCCCCGCAATGCCGGCCTGGCGGGCGGCGTGGCGTGCCCACTCCAACGCCCTGCGCGCCGGCTTCGTCTTGAGGCGCCGCATCGCGATGCCGGCGACGGCCAGTTCGTGGGCGGCGCGCGAGGCCGGCGGAAGCGGTGCCGGGTCGAGCCCCGCCAGCACGTCTTCGGCCTCGTCGAGACGGCCGATCAATAGCAGGCGCCGCACCTTGAGGTGGCCGGCATGCGCTGCGTTCAGCCGGTCGCCACGCTTTTCCAGCGTCGCCCGCGCCGCATCTAAAGCCTTGGCCGGCCAGCCGAGATCCCGCGAGACCAGCGCGATCTCGGCCTCGGCAACGACGCATCTGGCACGCGCTACCGCCTCTTTCGGGCCGAAGCCGCGCGCGGCACGCCGCAGCAGCGCCTTGGCGCGATCGAGATCGCCGAGCTGCGCCATGGCAATGCCGCGCAGCGCCAGCGCCGGCGGGTCTTCGCGCAAGGCGACGCGATCCAGCGCGCCGAGCGGGTCGCCTCCGGCCAGTGCCAGCGCAGCCGCGGTGATCAGCGAATCCATTCAAATCCCGTCACACTTGTAACTCCCACCCTTGTGCGTCGCCGCCCTAACTTAAATCCGTACCGTCAACCGGCAAGCCGCATCGGCAACTATCGGCAACGCGCGGCACGCCAAGGGAGAACCGACAATGCCAACCGACACTCCTCTCCACCCGGCCGAAGGCACCGTGAGGATGCGCCACCCCTGCTGCGACGGGCCGGCTCCTGCAAATCCCGTCACACTTGTAACTCCCACCCTCCCGCTTCACCGCCCTATTCTGGCTGACAGCAAGCGACAACCGACTGGCAAAGGAGACGACCAATGACCAAGCACATCGCAATGAAGACCCCGCCCATCGTTTCGAGGCAGGACTGGGAAGCCGCCCGCGAACAGATGCTGGTGAAGGAAAAGGCAACACTGCGCGCCAAGGACGCATTGGCCGCCGAGCGCCGGCGCATGCCGTGGATGGAAGTCGACAAGGCCTATGTGTTCGAGGGACCGAACGGCAGAGCGAGCCTGCTCGATCTGTTCGAAGGCCGCCGCCAGCTGATCGTCTATCGCGCCTTCTTCGAGCCCGGCGTGCATGGCTGGCCCGATCACGCCTGCCGCGGCTGTTCGCTGGGCGCCGACCAGGTCGGCCACCTCGCCCATCTCAACGCCCGCAACACCACGCTTGCCTACGCTTCGCGTGCCCCGCAGGCCGACATTGCGCGGCTGAAGCAGCGGATGGGCTGGCAGATGCCCTGGTACACAATCACTGACAGTTTCGACAAGGACTTCGGTGTCGACGAATGGCACGGCCACAACGTCTTCATCCGTGACGGCGATCGTATCTTCCGCACCTACTTGATTAACAGCCGCGGCGACGAAGCGATGGGCACCGTCTGGAGCTATCTCGACGCGACGCCGCTCGGCCGCCAGGAAATCTGGGAGGATTCGCCCGAAGGCTATCCGCAGACTCCACTCTACTCCTGGTGGAACTGGCACGACAATTACGACGCCGGGGCCGACAAGAAATGGGAAGAAGTGTCTGCTGCCGGTGAGGCCGCATTCCGCGACAAGGGCGAGCAGTAACGGTTGTCCAGTCTGGGTTCCTCTCCCCACTCCGTGGAGAGAGGAACCTGTCGTGGCTGGCATGATCATCAAGGATCAAGGCGATGAGCGATATCCACACAGGTGCCGGCAGCACGATCCCAGAAGCCGCCACCCTCGGGCTGGCCGACTGGCTTTGCCTTGCCGCGGCACCGACCTTCGCCGTGATGGCGCTGCTCACCTGCATCTTCAGCGGCGATGCGGCCATGCAGTGCATGGGCACCGACGCCTCGCCCCTCACGGGCATGGCTGCGATGTATCTGCTGATGAGCGCCTTTCATCTGGCGCCCTGGCTGCGGGTGATCTCCGGCCGGCAGGCCCGCTAGGCCCTTGCAATTCTAGACACCCCACACATCGGAGAAGACAATGAGACTGGTCAGGCTGAGAGCGCCGGGCGGCTTGGGCAATCTCGACCTGGTCGAGGAAGATCCGCCCCAGCCAGGGCCGGGCGAGGTGCTGGTCAGGATCCGGGCCTGCGCGCTGAACATGCGCGACGACTTTGCCGTGCAAGGCAAGATGCCTCTCGCCGACGGCCGCGTTCCGCTCTCCGACGGCGCCGGCGAAGTGATTGCCCTCGGCGACGGTGTCGATGCACTCAGGCCCGGAGACAGCGTCGTCAGCGTCTTCTATCCCTGGTGGCTGGGCGGTGACATGACGCCCTGCACCCGGCGCGATATTCCGGGAGACAGTTTCGACGGCTTCGCCAGCGAGTATGTCTGCATGCCGGCGCACGCTTTCACCAGGGCACCGGCAGGCTATACGCATGTCGAGGCGGCGTCGCTCACCTGCACGGGCGTTACTGCCTGGCGCGGCCTGATTGTGTGCGGCAAGGTGAAGCCGGGCGACGCAGTGCTGGTCCTCGGTTCGGGCAGCGTATCGCTGTTCGCGCTGCAATTCGCCAAGGCCGCCGGCGCCCGGGTCATCGCCACCTCATCCGACGAGCAGAAGCTGGAAAGGCTCAAGCGCCTCGGAGCCGACGCCGTCATCAACTACAAGTCCGTCCCGGACTGGGGCCGCAAGGCCAAGGATCTGACGGGCGGGCGCGG
>NZ_RZRP01000818.1:0-2794 GCF_003997795.1 Mesorhizobium sp. M7A.F.Ca.US.005.03.2.1
GGTCTAGAAGTCTCTGGTCGAAGCTGTCGCGCGGCCTGAATATCAGCCGGTGTTCGCCAAACCTTACAGGTCGGCTGTAACGATAGACAGTCGAGTGCCTCACTGAAAAAATAGGCATGATGTCCTTGTGCCTTCTGCATACACACCGTGGTTTCTCAGGGACGATCGAGTGGCCTTGGTGCGGAGAGACTCAACGTCTGACTAAGCAATTAAAGCGGCCAAATACCGGCCGCTAGTCGGACAATGTCGCTACTGCCGGGCTTCCTACAATGTCGATGCCGTCAATCTGGAGGCGGCAGGGCATCAAGGCACACGCGAGATCGGGATGGCGTTTCCCACCTCTCGGTTCGAACTTTCCTCGCCGAGATACGTCAGATCTGTGGATTTGTAATATCCTGCCCAAGGCGTAATGTCTCAACCGGTCCCTTTCGACACCGTTGCGAGCGCGCGAAGAAAACTAAAGCAGAGAAGGACGCCGAAACGTTGGCTTACACGGTGATCTGGTACGGCAAGCAAGGCATTGTCGAGAAAGCGTCGTTCGAGACCGAGAAGGCTGCACGGGATAACGCGCTTGCCAATTTTTCCGCACGAAACTCAGACGGTATTGTAGCGGTCGAGGTTCGCAAGGACGACGGCTCGGTTGTATTCAGCCAAGCAGGTAGCAACTAATAGTCCGCATCTTGGTCAGGTCTAGAATGAGATTTTCCGTCCCCATCCCTGCTCCTTGGCCGGAGCCTCAACGGGCTAAGACGCAGCACCGCGGCGGCATCATGGGACAGAACACCAAGACCGGGGCTTGGCAGACCCTTTGCCCTGGCCTGTAGACCAACGGCGTATTGCTTCTGTAACGTCGGGAATTCCGCTGCGCCTTTTAGTCGGGCGTCTCCCAGCTTGATCCACGATCGGTACCGTCATGTTAATCAGCTCTCGCGTCCGAGCTTCGGTAATCCGGGTTCGCGTGCAAGGAGACGGATCAGAGTCTTCTGGCTCCTCCGTGGCGGATCGGATGCTTTCTGAACAAATTCGGAACCCAGGGCGTCACGGCGCTAAGTTCCCCTAGCAGGTCTGCAGGCACAGTGAGTTGAATTGGACATCGATGTTAAGAGACCAGTAACCAATCCGGCAGAATGTCGCTTGCGGCCTCTTTTCGCTGCCAGGAGACACACCCCACATGCGACGCGGCCTCGGTCTACTTGTACTCACCTTCAGCACGGCACTTGGCGCTGGCACGGCAACGTTGGTCATCTCACCAGCTCACGCCGCGTCATTGCTTACCCCCGATACCGTCAACGCAGCGCCCCTCGATGCAATTTCGCCGACGTATGCGCCCCCCGATTCGAAGATCGATCCGCTGACCACCGGCAGCACGTTCAATGTCGGTGCCGCCGCCCCTTCGACGGAGTTTACGCAAGCCCCTGCGGCAGACGCGCCCTCGCCGTCCATAGTTCGGTTGCAGGTATTGCTCGACCGGGCGGGGGCGTCGCCAGGAGTTATCGACGGTCTTGATGGCGGCAACCTGCGGCACGCCATCGCAGCCTTTGAAGTGATGCGTGGCCTCCCGGTCGACGGAAAGATTGGACTCAAGGTCATCGCCGCCATAGACGCGGACAAGCAGGTTATCGGCAGCTACGTCGTCACGGCGGACGACCTTTCCACGGTGGTGGGTGCCATTCCGAAAGACTACGCCAAAATGGCGGAGATGAAATACCTCGGCTACGCCCGTCCAAGCGAGGCCATGGCCGAGCGTTTCCACATGGACGAGGATTTTCTGAAGGCACTCAATCCTGGCGCGACCTTCGCCGAGGGAGAAACGATTTCGGTGGCCGATCTAGGTTCGGGGAAGCGCGGAACGGCCGCCAGACTGGAAGTAGACAAGGCCGAAGGCCAGGTTCGCGCCTATGCGGAAGACGGCTCACTCCTGGCGGCCTTTCCGGCCACAATTGGCAGCGAGGAGAACCCATCCCCGTCCGGCATGCATACAGTAAGGGCGGTGGTCACGAACCCGAGCTACACCTACAATCCCAAGCTCAATTTCAAACAGGGCAACAACGACAAGGTCCTGACCCTTCCGCCCGGTCCCAATGGCCCCGTCGGCACGGTGTGGATCGACTTGTCTGAACCGAGCTTCGGTATTCACGGGACCCCCGAGCCCGCCCGTATTGACAAGACCGGCTCCCATGGCTGTGTACGCCTGACCAATTGGGATGCTGGAGAACTTGGCAAGCTTCTCAGTCCCGGCGTGCCGGTCCAGTTCCTCTGAGCGGCGCGGACAATCCGGCCGCAGACTTCGACTATCCGCCCGATGTCGAGGAGACGCAGAGCCCCGAAACTACGCTAGCGCCGGAATGATCAACGGTACCGAGACGAAGCCAGAACTGCAATACGCCTGAACCTTGGATGCAATTGACACCATGTAATCAGGGCCTCGCGCAACATTAGCGGGCAGTCTCTTACCTACATTATGACCACCCTCGGCCTCGAAATCCGCGCGTCGCCGCCCTGCACCGTCGAATAAGCCGGAGATCTCGTCGCACGCTGTGCACTTTTCTAAATCGCGGGGCGTTTGCGGGAACAAGCATGATTGGAACTCGATGGGCATTCGTGGGTTACGTCATGAAGAGGAGACATCGCCGTGAAACTGTTACACCTTGCCCCCATCGCTATTCTTGCCTGCGCCCTGGCTCTTTCCGCTTGCGCTAATACCGTCCGAGGCGTCGGTAGGGACGTCAAGTCGACGGCGAACGCAGTTGACGACACCGTCAACAAACCCTGATCGATGCAGCGGACCGTCACG
>NZ_RZRP01000819.1:0-2792 GCF_003997795.1 Mesorhizobium sp. M7A.F.Ca.US.005.03.2.1
GTCCAGCTCGGCTGCCACGGCGGCGGCAGTCGCATTCATCATCTGAAGCTGGTTCTCCACCCGCTTTCGCGCGGTAATATCCATGACGGTGCCGATGAAACGCACCGCGCGTCCGGACCGGAAAAGAGATTCGCCCGTTGCAGCTATCCAACGCTCCTTTCCGTCGCGCAGCCCGATCGTCCGATATTCGATGTCGTAGCGGGAAGACTCGCCCGGCGCGAGCGCCCGGCGTACGGCCTCATCCGCCCGTTCACGGTCTTCTGGATGGAGACCGGCCAGGAACGCGCTCTCATATGTCACCTCCGCCTCAGGTGGCAGACCGAAGAGAGCTTTGCATCGGTCGTCCCAACGCAGCACCCTTGTGATGGGATCATAGTCCCACGTTCCGATAGCGGCTGCATCGGTCGCTAGCCTTAGCCGCTCCTCGCTCGCTCGGGCAGCCTGTTCCGAGCGGACGCGCTCGATGTGAGCCCATGACCGCTCTGTCACCTCCGCCAGCAAGGACAGTTCGCGCTGCGACCAGACGCGGCGCTGCGTGTCGTGAACGGCCATTAGCGCAGCCAGCCGGCCTTGCTTGACCAAGGGCATGCAGATCGTTGCCGTTATGCCGATATCCTGAAAGGTCTTTGCTTCCTCGGGCGCAATTTCCTCGAGATTGTTGTTGATGACGAGCGGCCGATTGGCGGTCAGATTGCCAACAGCGAGGCGACCGAAATCGGCAAGACTGTAGTACCCCCTGATGCTAGGCGAGCCAGGAGCGCTCCAGTCGCCGCGAATGGTGAAGTGGTCCTGGTCCGGCTCCATGTCAGCGTAGGCGCAAATCGAAACGCCTAGATGTTCGCCAAGTAGACGGGTGGTGACCTCCATGACAGCGTCGGCATCTGTCGCCGGGGATATCTCTCTGCCGAGGCGATCCAGAAAGGCCAGGCGCTCGGCATTTTCACGCAGGGCCTTCTCCGCACGAAGCCGTTCAATTGCGGTGCGCGTCCGGTCAGCCACTTCCGAAACCAGAGCAACCTCGGCCGGCGTCCAGTGTCTTGGCTCGGAGTGATTGAGGTACAATAACGCAACCAACCCGCCGCGCTCCGTAACCGGCATGTTGATGACGGATTGGGCGCTGATTGCTTTGAGAGCCTCGGCATGGTCGTGGGTTCGCGGGTCTGTCTCGGCATTCTCGAAGACGACCGTCTCGCCTCGTTTCAAATCATCGACATAGGAGCCGTAGTCCCTGAAGTTCAGAGTTCCGGCCAGACTTCGGATTCCCGGCGCGTTCCAGTCTCTGTCGATGACTATCGTTTCTTTCTCGAGATCGATCGTGCCATATCCGGCTCGACTGATGCCAAAATGCTTCCCAAGCAATTCCGCTGCCGCAAATGCCAGTTCGGCAGGATCATCGATCTCCCGAATCCTGTCACCCAACCCCGCCAGAAGCTGGAAGCGCTGCACTTCAGACGAACGTTCGCGTGACGTGACTCCCATTTCGCCCCCGGTTGGTCGGACTAGATAATGCCGTCAGTCGCGAAGAGTTCCAGGCGCCGGACAACAGGTCGGGGCTAGGCCGCCGACGCATTGCGAAGAAACTTGCGTCACGACAGCCAAGGACAACTCCATATGCGCCCTCAACGGGCGAACGACGCGCCGTGCATCATAGTTTAATGACACCTGCTGGGCTGTGCCGCATAAAGCCATTGTCAGCGGCTGTGTAACGGGCGCCGCTGCTTGGGAGCAATCCCACTGTAGCCGAATAGGAGCGCCTGATGCTTAGCCGACCAACCCGCACGAATACGGAAGCTCTCTACCCCAGTGACCTGAACATCCTTCGCGACGCGTTCGACGCGCTGTGCCAGGAATTTGCTATCTTGCCCGACACGGCGGCGGCCAACGCCGTAGCGAGAGAGCTGATCAGGTTGTTTGAAACAGGAATGACGGAAGCGGCCACACTGATGATCGCCGTGCGCGCACGTTGGCAAGGCGACTGGGAGATGGGAGGCAGCAATGCTGCCTGAGGTTTGATGATCAAGCGCAATCAACCCGCTGCATCCTTTTCGACACCGCCGCGTTGAGCGTCAAACCTGCCAGAAATGTCCGATGCGCTGGCACAATGACTGGAGCGACCGATGCCGAAATTTCGCTTCGAGTTTATCGAAGGCATGGCCCAGCCTGCAATCTTTGCCGATATGGCTGATCGAGATGAGGCTGTCAGAGAGGCGAAGCGTGCAGCCAAGGAGGCCATGCTCGACGGAATTGTCGATGGCGTGGACCCGACCAGTTGGGTGACGAAGGTTTACGACGAAGCAGGCTATCTCGTCGCCACTCTCGGATTCCAGGATCTGGTCGCCGCGCCCAGGGATACGGAAGAGTTCAAGGAAACAGAGGAGCCAGGCGTCTTGCGATCGGGTTGAAGCCGGTTTCTCCGCTGTCGCCATCGAGCCAGATGTTGCGGCCGCCGGGCAGATCACGCCGTGACCCGAAAAAGACCGTTTCTGGCTGGTGCGGACAGCCTTTTTGTTTAATCTCCGAAAGACGCGCAGAGGCTGCAACACGGCTTCAGCCCACCTCGACGCTCTCGAGACGGGCGCGCGGGAGTTGAGATGCGATGCATAGAGACGCCTTCACCCCATCAGAACTTGCCCTGCTCAGTCGCGTCTTCGCACGCAGCAAAATCAAAAACGAAACCGCAACCGAGAAGGAGCGGCGCGCATCACGTATTCTGGCTTACTACCAGGCTGGGGTCACGGATGAGGATGAGCTAGAACTGCTTTCTCGCCAACCGCTCGGAAGGTGACGATTAG
>NZ_RZRP01000081.1:0-12873 GCF_003997795.1 Mesorhizobium sp. M7A.F.Ca.US.005.03.2.1
GCACATTATCCATATAACTGCCTCGGAACGCAGCGCCGACGAGATCGTCGGGGCTTTGCGTCAGTTCCTGCCGCACGCGGAGATCATCTTGCTGCCGTCCTGGGATTGCCTGCCTTACGACAGGGTGTGGCCCACACGCGCCAATATGGGGCGGAGGCTTCGTGCGTTGTGTCACATGGCAACGAAGCCCGATCGTGCGCGCATCGCTGTAATGTCGATCGAAGCCAGTCTGCAGCGGGTGCCGCCCGCCCAGGTCATTGCTGGCGGTTTCGCAATTCTGGAGGTGGGACAAAAGTTCGACCGGGATGATTTCAGAACAAGGTCCGAAGCTTTTGGCTATGTCGTCGACGAGAGGGTCGACGAACCGGGTGAAATAGCTTTTCGGGGCGATCTCATGGACATCTTCCCCGCTGGCGCGGAGGACCCCGTTCGCGTCGTCCTTGGCCCAGACAGCTGCATTCGAGAGCTCAAGACCTACGATCCGATCAGTCAGCTCAGCGACCAGGTTCGAGACTCGATTGCTGTCGGACCGGCATCCGAGCTGATGTTTAAAGCTGGTGATCATCCTGAGCTGACAGCGATGCGCGCGACGTCGATGGAAGAGCGCCTGGTCGCATTATATGGCGCGATGCCATCTGTCTTCGACAGTGCGTCGAGCGCCTCAATCTCCTTCCTTGAAGGGATCGACGGGCAGCCGCTCGACAAAATTCTGGACCTGATCGAGGATGCACGCCGTGCCAGGCAGGAGGCTGCCGGGCGCGAGAAACCTTTGCCGGAACAATTTTACCTGTCGCGTGAAGAGTGGGATGCTTCCGTGCGCAACCGCTCCACGAGACTTGCCGTTTCTGCCGAGCGAGTTCCCAAATTCTTTCGCCAGGCCAGGCCCGGGTACGAAATCGCTGAATTCGTGACAAGGCAGACAAGCGCCGGGGCCAGGGTGGTGTTGACCGGCGATGCCTCTGAACTGCAGCGAGCAGATCGCTTGCTCAATAGAAAGCTAGGCCGGCGGGCTGAGGAAGCGGTCGACTTACCGCAAATACTTTCGGCCGCGAGAGGCTCTCTTCTCAAGGCTGGCTTCGGCCTCGATGAAGGGTTTGTCGACGCGCAATCCGGTATCGCGATGGTCGCCGCAGCCGACCTGTTTGGCCCTGCGTTGAAGGCGGATGCCGGCATGGCCGCAAGCATACTCGAACCCGAGTTGCGCATCGGCGACGTCGTCGTCCATGAAGACCATGGCCTGGGCGTGCTCGCGGCGGTCGAACAGGTCAACTTGGCTGGTCAGCACCAGGATGTTGTCAGGCTGGAATATCATGGCGGGGCTTCCTTGCTGGTTCCGGTCGACGACTTTGGGAAAATATGGCGCTACGGCTCGGAACCGGAGGCAGTGTCGCTCGATCGCCTCAACGGCGAGGGCTGGCCCAAGCGACGCGAGGCTGCGTTGCGCGAGATCGACAGGCTGGCCAAGCGCCTGGTGGGCCTTGCCGAGATGAGGTCCAGCCAGCCCGCCGAGATCATCAAGCCCTCCCGCGCGGACTTGGCCCGTTTTGCGGCGAAATTTCCCTATACCGAGACTCCTGACCAGGCCGCCGCCATCCGCGCTGTGCTCGACGACCTTTCCTCGGGGAGAACAATGAACCGGCTCGTCTGCGGTGATGTTGGCTTCGGCAAGACAGAGGTGGCTTTGCGTGCTTGCGCCGCCGCCGCCCTCTGCGGGAAACAGGTTGCGGTCATAGCGCCGACAACCGTGTTGGCACGACAGCACTATGAGACGTTCAGCCGCCGTTTCGCAGGAACGGGCCTGCAGGTCGCCCACCTGTCAAGGATGGTCGGGGCAGCAAAGGCAAAAGCGGCAAAGGAGGGCCTGCGGAGCGGCCAGGTTACGATCGTCGTGGGTACTCAGGCCTTGTCGTCCAGGAGCGTCACTTTCGCCAATCTTGGACTGCTGGTGATTGACGAGGAGCACCGGTTCGGCGTCAAGTTGAAGCTGGCCCTGCGGAACATGGCGCCCTGCCTTCACACGCTGAGCATGAGCGCCACGCCGATACCGCGGACGCTGCAATCGGCGCTGTCGGGCATCCAGGATGTCAGCGTTCTAAACTCTCCGCCCGCCAAAAGACGTCCCGTCCGCACGATCCTGGCAGCGTTCGATCCAGCATCGGTGCGCGCGGCCCTCTTGCGTGAATTTCACAGGGGTGGACAGAGTTTCTTCGTGGTTCCTCGCATCGAGGACATTGGCCCGGTCTCTGACCAGCTGAACAGGCTGGTGCCGGAACTCGGCGTCATGACGGCGCACGGTGAAATGAAAGGGAGGCAGCTGGACGAAGTCATGGTCGGATTCGCTGACGGTGATGGCGACATTTTGTTGAGCACCGACATCATCGAGAGTGGGCTCGATGTGCCTCGAGCCAACACCATCATTGTCTGGCGCCCGGACCGGTTCGGTCTGGCGCAGTTGCACCAGCTACGGGGTCGGGTCGGTAGAGGAGCGATGCAAGCGGCTGCGTTTCTTCTGACGGAACCTGGCGTTGAGCTGGCCGACGGCACCAGGGCCCGGCTTTCGACAATGCTTGCGCTCGATCGGCTTGGCTCCGGCCTGGCAATCAGTCAAAGGGACCTCGACCTGCGCGGCGCCGGCGATCTCTTCGGCGAAGATCAGGCTGGGCATATGAAACTGATCGGAGTGGGCCTCTACGAGCACTTGCTGGAGCGGGCGGTCTCGGCGGCTGGAGAAGGGGCCGACCCCAACAGGCAACTTGCCAACATCAACGTGCCTGCAAAAGGGGCTTTTCCCGAAAGCTATGTAAACGAGCCTACTGTCCGTGTTGGCCTCTATGCGCGGCTCTCTCGTATTCGTTCTGACTTGGACCTTGATGCATTCAGCGAGGAGCTCGAGGACCGCTTTGGTGACATGCCTGGCGAAGTGACCGTTCTGCTGGAACTTACCAGGTTGCGGATAGCAGCGTCGGAACTGGGTGTCGGCAAAGTTGATGTTGGGCCCGAAGCCGTCGCGATCACCTTGCGCAACAAGCCACTGGCGTCACGATGGCGGGACAGGAAGGTGTTGGGCCTGGAGTACCGAAACGGCCGCGTGATTTTCAGGCGGATCGAGTCCCGCGTCTCAGGCATCGATGCCGTTCGCTTGGCGCTAGATGCCATACGTGCAGTTCAGCCAAAGCACGAGGTCTGACGAGCCTTTTATCTCCACCGCGGCGGTACAATGTACCAGCTTCATATTCACCTCAGCCAAGACTAGCAGGGCGAGGTTTAAGGCATCGTTCCGGCTTGATGGGCCGTCATGGCGGCCATGTTCTCGTTCAGGTGGGCCATGATCCAAACCGAGCCCAGGACCACCAGCGCAACGATCAGCACGCCGAAGGCCAAGGCCAGGATGTTGTTGGTGTTGTCCGGCCCGGTGGTCAGGTGCAGAAAAAAGACTAGATGCACACCCATCTGCGCAACAGCGAGCACCACCAGGGCCGAAATCACCGCCGGCTGGTAAATCAGATCGGTTTGAGCCGCCAGGAATGACGCGATCGTGAGCAGGATGGCCAGGCCGTAGCCGATCACATAGCCCAACAGCCCTCCAGCCACTTCGTGCTCGGTTATACGTTCCTCGCCCGGTGCGGAATCGCGGCGGTCCTGCATCTCGCCGGGCCTGCTCTCGGTGTCGGTCATGGCGATGCTCCCAACAGATAGACCAGGGTGAAGAGGGCGACCCAGATGATGTCGAGTGCGTGCCAGAAAAGCCCGAAGCAGTGGAGCCGCCGCAAAATATCCGACCGAAAACCCTTGACCCATAGCTGCGCCATCATTGTGCCCAGCCAGAGCAGCCCCAGCCCGACATGGGTGCCGTGGCAGCCAACGAGCGCAAAGAAGGCTGATAGGAATGCGCTGCGCGAAGGCCCCGCCTGCTCGCCGATCATCGCCGCGAATTCCTGTACCTCCAGAAACAGGAAGGCTGCCCCGAGCAATCCGGTGACGAGCAGCCAGGCCTGCGTTGCAGCCATCGATCTGCGATGGGTCGCGAGTATCGCCAGGCCACCGGTGAAGCTCGACGTGAGCAGAAGGCCCGTCTGCACCGCAACGCGGGTGGGCTCGAACAAATCCTTGCCGGTCGGTCCGCCGGCGGTCGCCTTGGCAAGCACGGCATACGCCGCGAAGAAGGCCGAGAATATGATGATGTCGGACAGCAGAAAGATCCAGAAGCCATATGCCACGGTGACGAATTTCGAGGCCGGGCCGCCTTCACCGTGGCCGGTCGCGGAGCGCACGCCGTGTCGGCCGCCCTGACCAAGCCGATAGGGGTCTCGGGCCTGGGTGCCCGCGCCGAAGTCGCCGGGTAGCGCGTGATCGCTCATGCCGGCCGCTCCCAGCGCCGCAGCCGGGCTGACTGTGCGGCCTTGTGGTCATCGTCGATGCGCGCGACCTCTTCGGCGGGAATCTCATAATCCCCATGATCGCGCCAGGCGAAGACGACGAAGGTCGCGTAGGCGCCGATGAAGCCGACGATCGCCAGCCACCATATGTGCCAGATCAGCGCGAACCCGATCAGCGTGCTGAAGAAGGCGGTGACGAAGCCTGTCGGGCTGTTGCGCGGCATCTCGATAGGCTCGTATCCTTGCTCCGCACCGGGCCTCTTCTCCTCCCTTGCCCGTTGCTTGATGCGCCAGTAGGGCTCTTCATCCTCGACGTAAGGCAGCCGCGCGTAGTTGAAAACGGGGGGAGGGGAAGACGTCGACCATTCCAGTGAACGCCCGTCCCATGGGTCGCCTGTCTCATCGCGAAGCTTGTCGCGATGTCGGATCGAAACGGCGAGTTGCATGATCTGCAGTGCGGCCCCGGCGATCATCACCAGCACGCCGAACACGGCCACCACCAGCCATGGCGCCCAAAGATCCATGTCGATATGCTGCAGGCGCCGCGTCATGCCGAGCAGACCGACGATATAGAGCGGCACGAAGACCAGCATGTAGCCGGCCAAGGTGACCCAGAATGCGGCCTTGCCCCAGCCTTCGTGCAAGCGGAATCCGAACGCCTTGGGAAACCAGTAGGTGAAGCCGGCGAACGCGCCGAACAGCACGCCCGAAATGATGACGTTGTGGAAATGCGCGACGAGGAAAAGGGAGTTGTGCAGCACGAAGTCGGCCGGTGGAACGGCAAGCAGAACGCCGGTCATGCCGCCGACGGTGAAGGTGGTCACGAAGCCCAGCGCCCAAAGCATCGGCGTGTCGAAGCGGATGCGCCCGCCATACATGGTGAAGAGCCAGTTGTAGATCTTCACCCCGGTGCCGACGGCGATGACCGACGTGGCGATGCCGAAGGCGGCGTTGACGTCTGCTCCGGCGCCCATGGTGAAGAAATGATGCAGCCAGACCATGAACGAGACGATGCAGATGAACATCGTGGCCGCGACCATCGAACGGTATCCGAACAGCGGCTTTGACGAGAATGTCGAGAAGACCTCGGAGAAGATGCCGAAGGCGGGAAGCACCAGAATGTAGACCTCGGGATGGCCCCAGGCCCAGATCAGGTTGACGAACATCATCTGATTTCCGCCGGCTTCGTTGGTGAAGAAATGGAAGCCGAGATAGCGGTCCAGCGTCAGCATCGCCAGCGTGGCGGTGAGGATCGGGAAGGCTGCGACGATGAGCAGGTTGGACGCGAGCGAGGTCCAGCAGAACATCGGCATTCGCAGGTAGCCCATACCAGGCGCACGCATCTTGAGGATGGTCGTCACCAGGTTGACGCCGGTAAGCAGAGTGCCGACGCCGGAGATCTGGATCGACCACAGATAGTAATCGACACCGACGCCCGGCGAGTAGGTGGTCTCCGACAAGGGGGCATAGGGCAGCCAGCCGGTGCGCGCGAACTCACCGATGACAAGCGAGATGTTGACCAGCAGGGCTCCGGAAGCCGTCAGCCAGAAGCTGACGGAATTGAGTGTCGGAAAGGCTACATCGCGTATGCCAAGCTGCAGCGGTACGGCGAAATTCATCAGGCCGATCATGAAAGGCATCGCCGCGAAGAAGATCATAATCGTGCCGTGCGCGGAGAAGATCTGGTCGTAATGCTCCGGCGGCAGGTAGCCCGGCCCGTGGATCGCCAGCACCTGTTGCGTGCGCATCATGATGGCATCGATGAAGCCACGCAGAAGCATGAGCATCGCCAGCACAATATACATCACGCCGATGCGCTTGTGGTCGACCGAGCTTATCCACTCGTTCCACAGATAGGGCCAGTAGCCCTTCACCGTTATCCATCCAAGCACGGCGACCGCTGCCAGAAAGACGCCGAGAGCCGCGACGAGCGGGATGGGTTGATCGAAGGGAATGGCCGACGAGTCGAGCTTGCCCAGCATCGTCATTCCGCCCCTTCTGCCTGTGGATGATGCCCCGTCGGCGGCGCCGCCGCGGGCAATGCCTTTGGGCTCACCTGTGGCTCGCCGCCGGCGGCACTTTCGGCCGGCCCCGGACCCGGGGGCAATATCTGCTGAGCGACGGCATCGAACAGCCCGGGCTGAACATGGCCGAACGTGGACGGCGGCACGTTGGTGCTTTGCCGGGCGAGCTCGCGATAGGCATTCGCGTTGAGCACGCCGCCGCCGCCACGCAGCGACGACGTCCAGCGGGTGAAGGCATCGGCTGAAACCGCGCTCACGCTGAAGTTCATGTCCGAGAAGCCGTCGCCGCTGAAGTGCGCCGACTGGCCGAAAAAGCTGCCCTCGCGGTCGGCCTGCAGATGCAACTCGGTCTGCATGCCGTTCATGACGTAGACCATGCTGCCAAGCTGGGGCACGAAGAACGTGTTCATCACGCTGGCCGAGGTCAGCTTGAAATGAACTGGAACGCCGGCGGGGATGACCAATTGATTGACAGCGCCCACGCCCTGCTCGGGATAGAGGAACAGCCATTTCCAGTCGAGCGCCACCACCTGGATGTCGAGCGGCGGCTGCGCGGAAGGGATCGGTTTGCGCGGATCGAGCTGGTACGATCCGTAATAGATGAGCCCGCCAAGGAAAAGGATGGTGAGCGTCGGGATCGACCAGACGATCAACTCGATGCGCCCCGAATAGGTGAACTCCGGGTCATAGCGCGCGTCGCTGTTCGAGGCGCGGAATTTCCATGCGAAGGCCAAGAGCGCAACAAGCGTCGGAACAACGATCACCAGCATCACCGCCAGTGAGTTCAAGAGGATCGTGCGGTTGCCCGAGCCAATGGGTCCTTGCGGGTCGAGCACACCCCCCGCACAACCGGGCAAGAATGCGATTGCCGGGATCCAGAGCAGTTGCCGCCCCGGCTTGGGGCTGGATGGCAACAACACTTGCTCGGCCACCAATCCTGGAGAGGACGCGTTCTTGGGGCACGCGCTCTTGGCACTTCTCATCTGAAGCCTTCCTCTGAACCAACTTCAAGGCGCGTGGCCGGGGTGCCGCCCTCCGCCGGACGAAGGACCTAACTGGCGCTTCCCCGGTTTGTTCCTCCTCGCTGGCTCGTGCACAAACTCCAATTCGGCGGCACGGCGATGGAGCACAGCTAAGTCGATCACCCCATCAAGCTGGTGGAGCCGGGACCGCTCCACGGTTTTGGCCCATGAGCGAATCGACGCCAGTCATGGCTAGTGCCCGAACTTCTTGCCGATCGCCGCGCCGGCGGAGAGGACACGTCCTTCGGGGTGCTCGTTTTCCATCTGACGTCTGCTCCTGATGCGGGATTTTTCGGGGCTGGCCGCAAGTCGCCCAAGCGTGCAACGCCTAACTGGCGCCTCCCGGGATTGTTCCGCTTGTCAGTGTTTGGGCGACATGGGCGCGACCCGAGGGGGGAACTCTACCTGCTCGAGAGATGGAGTTGTTCAACGTGACCATATTCACAACGACGGCGGCTCGGTTACCTCAGCTATTTGCAGCCGTCGCTGGCTCGCGTACGAATTTTGATTTCGGCGGGACGGCGAACACCGTGAAGCGCTCAGCCAGACTGTCAAGAGCTTTACGCATGCCCACTCCAGCGGCAGCCGCACCGTGTCCAGTGATGACCATCTGAGGGTTCAGGTCAGCCAGACGCTTCACAGATCTTTCCGCCGCATCCCAGTCCGGCGTGAAGTAGCGCGGCGGACCGTGCATCTCGAGATCCTGGACGGCGACCTCATAGACCGACTCCTGACCGGTGGTGATGAAAGCGTCCCCTACGATCAGCGAGCGGTCTTCCTCGCGCCAGAGCGAAATGTGACCAGGGGCGTGCCCGGGTGTGTGCAGCCATTGCCATCCGGGCATTCCGGGGACCGATCCGTCGGCGGGCAAGAGTTCCAATCGGTTGCCAAGATCGATCGGCCCGCGTGGAAAGAGCGGCGAAAGCAGCGCCATCAGTCCGCCCCCGACCCAGGGATCCGGTGGCGGATAAGATTCAGTTCCGTCCAAATAGGGTCGCTCGAGTCGATGCGCGAAGACGGGCACCTCCCACCTATTCGCGAGGTCCAGAACCGTTCCCACATGGTCAAAATGGCCGTGTGTCAGGATAACCGCGGCAGGCCGTGCGTTGGTGCCAAACCGCTTTTCCGCGACCGCAAGAATACTGCTTCTCGACGTCGGCAACCCCGTATCTATTAGCACCCAGTTCCGATCTCCGCTGCGCGGTGCGCCGAAGAACACGACATTGACGATTGCCAGCCGCAAATAACCCAGGTCCGGTGCGATGCTCCAGGCACCGTCGCCATGATCTTCGCGCCTGGCGTGGTCGATCTCGGAAAGTCGAATCTGAACGGTCATGATCCCGTGCCTCGGTTGTTGCTGCGCGTTCATCGGCGGCGGTGGTACATGCCGAACTTGGGCACGGCCCCCTTGTTCCTTCCTTGATCCTCGTTCGCCACCCGGATTGCAGACAGTGCGACTAACCCGACGTTATTTATTAACTGGTTACGAGGCGGTTCGCCCAAATTGAGTCAAGAAGCTAGGCCACCCATTCGCTGGCTGCATTTATCTTACACCCCTTGGCAGCTTTGCTGCCCAATCTTGGTCATTGAGAGATTAGCAGCCGCTTCCAAAAAGCAGACATCACAGGGACTGCGTCGTAGCTCCGATGTGCCTCAGAGCGCTTCTTTTAAGCAAACAGAAGCTGCCGTTCGTGAGCTAATACCGAGATCTCCTGGGTCGCCAGCTTTCTTAGCGACGAAACGGTGAAATGGTTGGCTCCGTTTGTCGGGCTGGCCAGCCCGATTGAAGCGGAGCACGATCATGCCCTTCAAAGCACGTGGAAGGATGCCAGGGGCCTAGGTGGACGGGGTCCCCCTCTCAGACTTTCCGGCCGGCCAGCAGCCTTGTAAGCCAGTCCGGATCCATTTCCGGTACGGACGACAAAAGCCGTTCGGTGTAAGCGGCATGGGGAGGTGTGAGAACTTGGCTCTTCAGTCCCTGTTCAACGACTTTGCCCTGGTGCATGACAACGATTTGGTCGGCTATCGCTCTTACGGTAGCAATGTCGTGGGTAATGAAGATGTAGCTCATTTCGAGTTCACGCTGCAGGCGCATGAGAAGCTTGAGGATTTCCTCTTGGACGATCTGGTCGAGCGCGGACGTGATCTCGTCACAGATGATAAGCTCTGGATCGGCTGCCAACGCCCGGGCAATGCAGACGCGTTGCTTTTGGCCGCCCGATAGCTCGCCAGGCAGGCGTTCCAGAAAATCCTCGCTCATCTCGACCATGTGCATAAGTTCGCAGATCCGGCGATCCTTCTGCGCGCCCTTTAGGCCGAGGTAGAATTCGAGCGGCCGAGCTATGATTTCTTCGACCGTCTGGCGCGGATTCAGGGCGTTGTCGGGCATTTGGTAAATCATCTGCATGCGGCGCAGGACCTCCTTCGGCCGCGTCTTCAGGCTCGTGGAAAGGGGCTGCCCGGCAAAAGAAATCAAACCTGAAATTGGCGGCAAGAGACCGGTGACGACTCGCGCGAGCGTCGATTTGCCCGAACCGGATTCGCCGACCACGGCCACGGTTCTTCCGCGCGGGACCTTGATGGAGACATCCTGGAGCACCTTGACCTTTCCTGCATAGGCCGCGGTAACGTTGTCTATCGTCAGCAGATAGTCATCGGCTGGAACTTCGGGCTTGGCGAGCTTGCGTACGGCCCAGAGCGTTTTGGTATATTCCTGGCTGGGCGAGGCCAGCATCTGGCGTGTATCAGCCTCCTCTACGGTGCGTCCGTGGCGCAGAACCATGATACGATCCGCCATTTGCGCCACCACCGCCAGGTCATGCGTCACGTAGATTGCAGCGGTGTTGAATTCCTCCACGATGTTGCGAATGGAAGCTAGAACTTCAACCTGCGTGGTCACGTCGAGCGCGGTTGTTGGCTCGTCGAATATTATGAGGTCCGGACGACAAGCCATTGCCATCGCTGTCATTGCCCGTTGCAACTGCCCGCCGGAGACCTGATGAGGATAGCGAAAGCCTATGGTCTCCGGTTCTGGGAGTTGAAGGCGTCGATAAAGATCGACGGCGCTCCGGTTCGCCTCTTCCCGGCCGGCAATTCCATGCGCCACCGCTGTTTCGACGGTTTGTTCCAAGAGCCGATGTGCCGGATTGAAAGAGGCAGCCGCGCTTTGTGCGACATAGGCAATGCGGGAGCCCCTGAGGCGACGGCGCCCTTTTTCATTGACTGCCAGAAGATCAATCCCGTCGAACAGGACCGAGCCTTGCATGATCCGGCAGCCCGGCTTGGCATAACCCATTGCGGCAAGGCCAATGGTGGACTTGCCGGCGCCTGATTCGCCGATCAGGCCAAGAACCTCGCCCCGCTTCAGCGTCAGATCGATCCCGCGGACAATCGGATGCCAGCGCTCGTCCGAGAACCCCTCCACATGCAGATTGCGGATTTGAAGTAGATCCTTGCCTTTTTCGCGTGAGCCTGGACCGCTACTTTTCATCCCGCAACCCGCTTGTTGCGTGCAGGAACCAGTCCACAACGAAATTCACGGACACGGTAAGGAGAGCAATCGCGCCGGCCGGAAGTAGCGGGGTGACGTCGCCGTAGGTGATCAGGGTCGCGTTCTCGCGCACCATTGATCCCCAATCGGCCGTCGGCGGCTGAATACCGACGCCGAGAAACGACAGCGCCGCGACTGTCAGGAACACGAAGCAGAATCGCAAGCCGAACTCGGCGACCAGTGGCGGCATGACATTGGGAAGGATTTCCTTGGCGATGATCCATTTTGGTCCCTCGCCGCGTAATCGTGCCACCTCGACATATTCCATCACCGCCACGTTAAGCCCGACGGCGCGAGAAAGCCGAAAGACCCGGGTGGAATCGAGAAGCGCAATGATGACAATCAGGCTCGTGATCGAAGAGCCGAAGATCGTCAGCAGCACCAGCGCGAAGATCAGACTCGGGATTGACATCAGCACGTCCACCGCACGTGACAAGATCTGGTCGAGCCACCCCCTGTACAATGCGGCAAGAAGGCCGAGCGAGACGCCGACCGCGAAGGACAGCAACGTGGTCGCGACCGCGATAGCGATTGTGTTGCGCGCACCGTAGATCAAGCGGGTGAGCATGTCGCGGCCGAGCTGATCGGTTCCCAGTTTGAACTCCTGGCTCCACGGCGCGAAGGCTTCGCTGAAAACCTGCGTCTCGCCATATGGGGCTATCCAGTGCGCGAAGACCGCAACAAAGACGTAGCCGAGGATCACAACGATGCCGAACCACGCGCTGAACGGTGCCTTCTTCAGCGCTGTTTTCGCCCGGGTGGCACGCGAGCGCCTCAGCCTCTGAAGCTCCGCGACAGATTCGGATCTGGTCATCGTGGGTGCAAGAGCCTGGGATTGGTGGCGATGGAAATAATGTCGGCTAGCAGGTTGAGAAGGATGTAAGTCGCGGCGAAAATCAGGGCGCAGGCCTGGACAACCGGAACATCCCTGGATTTTACCGCGTCAACCATCAGCTGGCCGATACCGGGGTAAACGAACACGACCTCGACCACGACCACTCCGACGATGAGATACGCCAGATTGAACGCGACCACAGTGACGATCGGAGCCCAGGCATTGGGCAGGGCATGCCTCAGCACGATCACCATCGGGGACATTCCCTTGAGGCGCGCCATATCGATGTAGGGGCTTGACAGCATGTTGATGATGGCCGCTCGGGTCATGCGCATCATGTGGGCCACGATTACAAGTGTAAGGGTGATTGCCGGCAGGGCGACTTTCCAGAGATGCTCCCAAAATGGCGTCTGATCGTTCACATTCGACAATGTCGGAAATTTGGGAACCGCATTGAGCGCCCAGTTCAGCGAGACAGTGAGCCAATGAGGCAGCGTTTGAGCGAAATCGGATCCGATGAACGTGTCGCGCGAGATCACCAGGTAGGCGAGCATATAAGCGACGAAAAATTCCGGGAATGAAATGGTTGTCAGTGTCGCGACATTCACCAGCCGGTCGAACCAGCCGTTGCGGTACAGCGCAGCCAGAATGCCAAGCCCCAAGGCCAGGGGAACGGCTATCAGCGCCGTCACCGCTGCAAGGAACATCGTGTTGTAGAGGCGGGGTGCGATGATCTCGGCCACGGTACGCCGATATCCGGTGCGGCTCGCAAACGAAGAGCCGAAATCGCCATGGAGCATCTGGGCGACCCAAGCGAAGTAGCGCTCGACAGGCGGACGATCGATGCCGATCTCCCGCTGAAACGCGGCGACCGTTTCGGGCGTCGCCGACTGCCCGAGCGTGGCCTTGGCGAAGTCGCCTGGGAGCATCGCGATCGCAGAGAAGATGATGATGGACACGATAAACAAAGTGACCAGACCGAGGCCAAGGCGCTGCAGGACCGTTCTTGCGACGGGGTTCATGTGCGTGGCGTTTCCCTTTGGGCGGCAACCCTGCACTCGGAGCC
>NZ_RZRP01000820.1:0-2790 GCF_003997795.1 Mesorhizobium sp. M7A.F.Ca.US.005.03.2.1
AACGCAGAGCATGCGTCGGCGTATGAACTGGTTGCTGCTGATCGTTCTTGCTGGATTTGTCGTTATGTGGGCGGGCTTGTATCTGTCGCGGTCAACCGGATGACGTGATGAGCCTGCCCGACTACCCGCGCAGCATGGCCGGCAACAATCTCTGGTCGAACGACCGACTCTACCGCGCGGTATTGTCCCTTCAGCCCGGCGAAAGAGGTCAAGCGGCTGGGCTTGGGCGATCAGGCCAATACGACGTCATAGGCTGAAAATTGCCGATCCGCGGAGACCAACGTCAGGCCTTCAATTTGGGTCTGCGCAATAAGCAGGCGGTCGAAGGGATCGCGGTGGTGAAGCGGCAGATGTTCAAGTCTCGCCGCGTGTAGTTCGTTTACGCCGAGAATCGGAATCCCGTTCGATCGCAGGATGTCCACGATGTCGCCTGTGAGCGTCACTTTGCCGAGCGATTTCTTGATGGCGATCTCGGCCACCGAGACGGCGCTGACGATCACATCCTTGCCTGTGAGAAAGATATCGCGATGATGATCCGAAAGACGTGAATCGGCGTTGAGTACCCAAAGCAGAATATGGGTATCGACCAGATATCTGCGGCTCATTTAATATACTCGTCCCATTCGGGACCGAGTTCATCAAAATCATCCGATATCCAAATCTGGCCTTTCAGGGCGCCAAGCAAGCCTTTGCTCCCACCAGCCCGAACGGGAGCGCTCAAGGTTGCGACAACCTCTCCATGTCGGGTCAGATGGATCTCTTCGCCAGCCTGGGCACGTTTCACCAATTCGGAAAGCTGAGCCTTCGCTTTTGCCATGGGGATATTCATAGATGACCTCTTATGACCAGAATTTAGGTCATAATTGGCCGGGCCGCAAGTGAGTTCGATGGCTATTCCGCCGCCTGAACCTTGATCACGCCACGCTTGATCTGATCCTGCTCGATCGATTCGAACAGCGCGCGGAAATTGCCTTCGCCAAAACCTTCGTCGCCCTTGCGCTGGATGAACTCGAAGAAGATTGGGCCGATCACGGTTTTCGAAAAAATCTGCAGCAGGATCTTGGTCATGCCGCCGTCGACTACGCCTTCGCCGTCGATCAGGATGCCGTGCTTCTTCATCCGCTCGATCGGTTCGTCATGGCCATTCACGCGGTCATACGACATATCGTAGTAGGTTTCAGGCGGGCCGGGCATGAACTTCAGCCCGTTGGCGGCGAGCTTGTCGGTGGCCTCGTAGATTTCGTCGGTGCCGACGGCGATGTGCTGGATGCCTTCGCCATTGTACTTCTTCAGGTACTCGGCGATCTGGCTGGTCTCGTCCTTGGACTCGTTGAGCGGAATGCGGATCTTGCCGCAGGGCGAGGTGATGGCGCGGCTGACCAGGCCGGTGATCTTGCCATCGATGTCGAAGAAATGGATCTGCTTGAAGCCGAACAGGTTGCGGTAGAAATCCCACCATTTGTCCATCTGGCCGCGATAGACATTGTGGGTCAGGTGATCGAGATAGTAGAAGCCGACGCCTTCCGGCCGCGGGTCGCGCGCACCCAGCCACTCGAACTCGGCGTCATAGGCCGAGCCCTTCTTGCCGTAGGTCTCGATGAAATAGAGCAGCGAGCCGCCAATGCCCACGATCGCCGGCACGTCCAGCGCCTTGTCGGCACCTTCGTAAGGTGTGGCACCCTTGGCAACGGCATGATCGAAGGCGTGTTTGGCGTCGACCACCCGCCAGGCCATCGAGGCGGCGCAAGGGCCGTGCTTGTCGACGAACTTCATCGCATGCGAGCCGGGTTCGGCATTGACGACATAGTTGATGTCGCCCTGGCGCCAGACGGTGATGTCCTTCGTGCGGTGCTTGGCCACCGCGACATAGCCCATGCGGGTGAACAGCTCAGCCAGCTTTTGCGGCTCCGGATGCGCGAATTCGACGAACTCGAACCCATCGGTGCCGGCCGGGTTGTCCTTGCTGATCCTGGCGGGCGGGGCGTCGTGCGGGAAGGGACCCATAATATTCCTCCGAAAGCTGGCCTGGCCTGAAAAGGCGATTTGACACGATGATAACGCGGAGGAGGCGCACGGTGCTTGCATTCAAACGCTTGAAATGATGATGTCATGCGTGAAGCGTGCATGATGTGGGGGAAAGCCATGGATGAGGCGCGCATTGACCAGTTCGACCGCAAGATAATGGCACTGTTGCAGGGTGATGCGCGGCTGACCAACAACGATCTTTCGGAGCGGGTGAACCTGTCGGCGTCGCAATGCTCGCGCCGCCGTCAGCGGCTGGAGGAGGACGGCTTCATCAGGGGCTATCGCGCCGTTCTCGACCGCGACAAGCTCGGTTTTTCCCTGGTCAGCGTCATTTCGGTCACGCTCGCCACCCACAATCGCGACAATGCAAGGCGCTTCAGCGAACTGGTGGCGCGGCTGCCCGAAGTGCAGGAAGCGCACGCGCTGACCGGCGAGATGGACTACATCCTGAAAGTGGTGACGCCGGATCTCAAATCATTGTCGGAATTCGTCAACGGCGTGCTACTGCCGCACGAATCCGTGCAGCACGTGAAGACGGCGATCGTGCTGGAGACGCTGAAGGAAACCGGCGCGCTGCCGATTTAATCTGAGCGGATATCATTGATACGTCGGCAGGCCAGAGGGGGTGTGAAGGATCGCCAGCCTAATGACGGAAGGGCCGTTCAACCCTTCGACTGCTGGATCAGTCCATAGAGATTGGTGCAGCGGGCGCCGGAACGGCAATAGGCGAAGACCGGGCCGTCGAGTTCCTCGAGCGCTTCGGCC
>NZ_RZRP01000821.1:0-2789 GCF_003997795.1 Mesorhizobium sp. M7A.F.Ca.US.005.03.2.1
GGCATCGACCGGCAAGCAGGCCGCGGCCGAGACCGCCAAGATCGCCGGCGATGCCGGCCCGGTCGAGCCGCGCACCATGCCACCGGCACCGGCCGCGGCGAAACTGATCGCCGAAAGCAATCTCTCGGTCGACCAGATCTCCGGTTCGGGAAAGCGCGGCCAGGTGCTGGAAGGTGACGTGCTCGACGCCATCTCCAAGGGCGCGCCGTCGCAGCCGGCCGAGACGCCGAAAGCAGCACCGGCACCGGTTGCCGTGCGGGCGCCGTCCTCGGGCGACGATGCATCGCGCGAGGAGCGCGTGCGCATGACCAAATTGCGCCAGACCATCGCGCGCCGCCTCAAGGAAGCGCAGTCGACCGCAGCCATGCTGACCACCTTCAACGAGGTCGACATGTCAGCGGTGATGGCGCTGCGCACCAAATACAAGGACGTGTTCGAGAAGAAGCACGGCGTGAAGCTCGGCTTCATGGGCTTCTTCACCAAGGCCGTCACGCACGCGTTGAAGGAAATCCCCTCGGTCAATGCCGAGATCGACGGCACCGATATCATCTTCAAGAACTATGCCCATATCGGCGTCGCCGTCGGCACTGAAAAGGGCCTCGTCGTGCCGGTGGTGCGCAATGCCGACCAGATGTCGATCGCCGAGATCGAGAAGGACATCGGCCGGCTGGGTATCGCCGCGCGTGACGGAAAGCTGTCGGTCGCCGACATGCAGGGCGGCACGTTTACGATTTCGAACGGCGGCGTTTACGGGTCGCTGATGTCGACCCCGATCCTCAACGCGCCGCAGTCGGGCATTCTGGGCATGCACAAGATCCAGGACCGGCCTGTCGTGGTCGGCGGCCAGATCGTCATCCGGCCGATGATGTACCTGGCGCTCAGCTACGATCACCGTATCGTCGACGGCAAGGAAGCGGTGACGTTCCTGGTGCGCGTCAAGGAAAGCTTGGAGGATCCGGAACGGCTGGTGCTTGATCTCTGAGGTCTGGTGCTGATCCGGCTGTTGGAATGTGTGCCGGAGGAAGGGATCTGCGCGGCAGAATGACGACCCGTTCCCTTAGCCTTTCCAAGGTGCTTTCGATCGCATCGATCGCGGCCGGCATGGTGCTGGCCGCTGCCGGCGCCCATGCCGCCTGCCCGATAGAACTCGCTGTCTATGGCGACGCCCAGAGCGGCAGCGAGATCGATTTCACGCCGACCGGCACCTCGGCGACCGTCACCAACAGCTTCCGGATGATCCTCGACAACAATGTGGTGCTTAACGGCATCGTCATGTGGAATGAAGGCGTATCGCGGCCGAACGGCGCGCTGATGCACAAATGCCCCGAGGGCGACGTCACCGGCGAGGAGCTTGCCGCCTGCACGCCCTGGCACGGCGTCATCTACACGGCGGATGAAAACGGCAACATCGGACTGCTGCCGGCTGAAGGCGTCGAAGCGCCGAAGACGCTGATCCTGCCGGACCTCGGGCCGGCGTTGCGCCAATCCAGCGCCTATGGCGGCAGCGGATTTTCGAAAGTGCCGTGGGATGTGTTTGCCTTGAAGGGATGCCAGGAATGAGCGGGACGCAAAAGGTGCTGCTGGTCACCGGCGGCAGCCGCGGCATCGGCGCCGCGATCTGCCGGCTCGGATCGAAGGCCGGCTACCGGGTCGCGGTCAACTACGCTTCGAACCAGGAGGCCGCCAAGGCGCTGGTCGCCGAGATCGAGGCCGCCGGCGGCGAGGCTTTCGCGGTCAAGGGCGATGTCGGCAAGGAGTCCGATATCGTGGCCATGTTCGAGGCCGTCGACCGCGCCTATGGACGGCTCGATGCCTTCGTCAACAATGCCGGCATCGTCGACGTCAAGGCGCGCGTCGACGAGATGGATGTTTCGCGGCTGGAGCGCATGATGCGCATCAATGTCGTCGGCTCGTTCCTCTGCGCCCGCGAGGCGGTGAAGCGCATGTCGACCCGTCATGGCGGGTCGGGCGGATCCATCGTCAACATCTCGTCGGCCGCGGCGACATTGGGCTCGCCGGGCGAATATGTCGATTATGCCGCCTCCAAGGGCGCCATCGACACCTTCACCGTCGGGCTCGCCCGTGAGGTGGCGCTAGAAGGCATCCGCGTCAATGCGGTGCGGCCGGGCATCATCGACACGGACATCCACGCCTCCGGCGGGCAGCCGGACCGGGTGGAGCGGTTCCGCGATCTGCTGCCGATGAAAAGAGCCGGTACAGTGGATGAAGTCGCGGGCGCGGTTCTCTATCTTCTCTCCGACGCCGCGTCCTATACGACGGGCGCGATCCTGAATGTAAGCGGCGGCCGCTGAGCGCTCTCAAGCAGATCGAGCATGATGTTATCCGAAAACCGCGTCACACTTTTCGGCATCATGCTCAAAACAGAAGGACAGTATCATGGCTTATGACGTCGTTATCATCGGATCGGGACCCGGCGGCTATGTCTGCGCCATCAAGGCGGCGCAACTCGGGCTCAGGGTTGCGGTGGTCGAGAAGAACGCGACCTTCGGCGGCACCTGCCTGAACATCGGCTGCATCCCGTCCAAGGCGCTGCTCCATGCCTCCGAGATGTTCGCCGAGGCCGGCCACTCCTTCGACACGCTCGGCGTCGAGATATCGGCGCCGAAATTGAACCTGAAGAAGATGATGGCGCACAAGGATGCGACGGTGTCGTCGAACGTCAACGGCGTCGCCTTCCTGTTCAAGAAGAACAAGATCGACAGTTTCCGCGGCACCGGCAAGGTGCTCGCCGCCGGCAAGGTGTCGGTCACCTCCGAGGACGGCAAGGT
>NZ_RZRP01000822.1:0-2784 GCF_003997795.1 Mesorhizobium sp. M7A.F.Ca.US.005.03.2.1
GGCCTATGCCGTGGACAACATTGAAGGCGACGACGCGCCCGACCTCACCGCAGTAAAAGCCAAGATCGATGCCAAGGACTATAAGGGTGCATTGGCCGATCTTCGTGACCTGGCGCAGGACACGCAGCAGGCCGACGTCTACAATCTGCTCGGCTTCACGCTGCGCAAGACCGGCGATTACACGACGGCACTGACCTACTACACCAAGGCGCTCGAACTGAAGCCGGACCACAAAGCGGCGCGCGAATATCTCGGCGAACTCTATGTCGAGACCGGCGACATGGCCAAAGCTAGGGAGCAGCTGGCATCGCTGACCCAGCTCTGCCCGGCAGGCTGCGAGGAACGCGCAGACCTGCAGAAGGCCATCGACACCAAAGTGACCCAATGAAGCCAGGCGGGCGCCGTCGTGCGGCGCCTGCCCTCTTTCCTATCTGGAGCCAATCGTGACAACGACACAAATCGCCTTGAAACTACATCTCACCGACTTGACCCTGCTGACGGGTCGCCTGCTGCTCTCATTGCTCTTCGTGCATGAAGGCGTTGAGCTGGCGATCCATTTCGACGGTGCCGCAAAAGCCATGGCCGCCCTCGGCGTCAGCCTGCCGCTTCTGATGGCCACCATAGCGCTGCAGCTGGGAGCCGGTCTTTCGATCGGCCTGGGCCTGCTGACGCGTCTGGGCGCGGTCGCGCTCGGACTGTTCTGTTTGGCAACGGCAGCCCTGTTCCACACCAATTTTGCCAGCCAGAACGAATTGCTGCATTTGGAAAAGGATCTCGCCATAGCGGGCGGCATGTTCGTCCTCGCCATCGCCGGAGCCGGCGCGATATCTCTCGACAGGGTGCTGAACGGACTCATGAGGCGCCGGCAACAGGACAGAGAGACGGTTGCCGCGCTCATAGCGGCCGGTAGCCCTTTGTCGGTGGGCGATATCAAGCTCCCGTTCTAATTTCGACCAAGACGCTGGGTCTCATATCAACTCGGCACGCCACAAACGCCTCGGGTGACCAGATGGCGCAAGCCGTTCGTGGCGTGCCGTTCATCGACGTCCGCTTAACGGCACGGATAGGGCCGCCCTATCGGCCGATTTGAGGCGCAAAGCTGCCGATGGGTGTAAGATAAATGCGATCAGCGAATGGGGGGCCTAGCTTCTTGAATTTGGGCGAACCGCCTCGTAACCAGTTGACAGATAACGATGTGCTAGTCGCTGAGGGTCAGCGTTCTCTGTACGGGTCGCCAAGCCGTTTCCTCGTACTGTATGGTCTGGCGGACCTACTTACGATGACTCCGAATAGATCCGTCCGACAGGGCCGGACCAGCGGTCGAGGTGACTGCTTCCCGGGTCGCAACGTTCTCCAGAAATGTCGTCGCCGGCACGAAGAACAATGTGCCGGTGACCGCGCGGCTGAAGTCCAGCAACCGATCGTAGTTGCCTGGCGGCCGGCCAATGCGCTGCCACGTTTCGAGCCCTAAAGCTGACATTCGCGTCTGTAGCTCAGTAAGGGTTGGAATAAGTCGAACGGTGCCACGGGTGCGCGGGTGGTAGACCCGAAAACCAGGAGGAAGGGTTGCGGCTCTGCTCCCATTTCGACGGCGGCGGCAACATTTTGAGACCAGACCCTCGAGGCCAAGCGCGCGCAAGGCGGCCTTTTCAAAGGTCAACAACGCCGAGTTAAACGTCGAGCAAAACCGTTCCTTGCGGGCGGCTGCAACATGCCAGGACATAGCCGGCCGATTTATCTTCAGCATTCAGCCCGCCTAGATCGTCCATGGCAACTTCGCCGGATAGTTTAGCTATTCGGCACGTTCCGCAAACGCCCTGCTGGCAGGCGGTTGGGATGTAGATGCCACAGTTCCGTGCCGCTTCAAGCAGGGTCTCTCCGGGCGCGCAGTGATGCTCCACGCCCGAGCGGGCGAAACGGACCGAAGACGAAATCGCTGAAGCCAATTCCGACCGCGAACCATTGCTGCCTCCGAAACTCTCCTCGTGATACTGCGCCGGCGGGAAGCCTATTGCGTGAAGGCAGGCCCGTGCCGTCTTCATGTACCCTTCGGGTCCACAGGCAAAAACGGTGCGCCTGTGGAGATTGGGAACGAGGGTCAGCAGCATCTGACTGTCTATTCGGCCAGTTGGCCCCCTCCAGGTGCGATCTTCCTGGCTGCAAACGCACGTTACCCGCAAGTTGGGGAAGCGAGAGGCAAGTGCGTCCAATTCCCGTCGAAAGATTATATCACCTGGCGTTCTGGCGCTATGAATGAAGGAGATATCCTGGTCGGTTGCGCGGTCGGTAAGCGCACGCAACATCGACATCACGGGCGTTATCCCGCTGCCGCCCGAAAGGAAGAGCGGCGTTTCATATGGCAGGTCATCGAGATTGAATGAGCCGAGCGGCCCTTCGATTTCGATCTCGTCGCCCGCCCCCAAATTGTCGTGGAGCCAATTCGAAACCAGGCCGCCCGGTGTTCGCTTCACCGTGATCTGCAGGTCGAGCGGTCGCGTCGGTGGTGAGGAAACAGAGTAGGAGCGCGTCACCGCGGCACCCTCGATCTTGAGGTGCACGAGCACATACTGGCCCGCGCTGAAGCAGAACATCCGATCCGTCGGGGATGTGAAAACGAAAGTTTTCACATCGGGCGTCTCCTCGATTACACGACGGCAGAGTACGAGCTGCGATGTGGTTTGTGCCCATTGCCGATGACGCATCATCGGGAGGAGGCCGGGGGTCCCAACGTGTGCGTTCATCACTCATCTCGGTTTGAAGTAGAGCCAAGATGACATTTCCAGG
>NZ_RZRP01000823.1:0-2783 GCF_003997795.1 Mesorhizobium sp. M7A.F.Ca.US.005.03.2.1
CCCGCCAGCAGCGCCGAGGCGATGGTGTCACCGGCAAAGCCTTGCACGATGGTTCCGTCGAAGCTGAAGCGGATCGGGCGCGAGCGGTCGATGGCGCTGCCGCCGGTGGCAAGACGTGAGGCGGTCACGCGACGTGCTCCCCGCCGAGTGCGGCCGAGGACAGCACCTTGTGGGTGACGGTGTCGCGCTCCATGACGAAGAACTCGCCGCAGTTCATGTGAACCCAGATTTCGCGCGCCGTGCCTTTCGGATTGGTGCGCAGATAGAGGTAATCAGCCCAGCGATCGATCGGCACATCGGCGCCATCCGGCCGCGCATTTCCGGCATCGCCGCCATAGTGGAATTCGGTTTCGTCGCGCGGGCCGCAGAATGGGCAAGGGAAAAGCTGCATAAAATCCTCAATCTTCGTCTTTATGCATGTCGTTCTCCCAAAACCGCTGCGTACTTTTGGGCGACATGCATCAGTGTGCGATGCCGGAGCCGGCCGCTTCGTCGATCAGCCGCCCGCTGGCGAAGCGATCAAGGTCGAACGGACGGCTGATGTGGTTGTGTTCGCCAGTCGCCAGCAGGTTCGCCAGCAGCGTGCCGCCTGCGGGAATGGCCTTGAAGCCGCCCGTGCCCCAGCCGCAATTGAGGAACAGGCCGGGCAGCGGCGAGGGGCCGATGATCGGCGAGGAGTCCGGCACGACATCGACGATCCCAGCCCATTGCCGCATCAGCTTGAGCTGGCCGAAGATCGGGAACATCTCCAAAAGGCCGGCGATCACCCCCTCCAGCGTCGGCAGATTGCCGCGCTGCGCGTAGGAGGGGATGCGGTCGAGCCCGCCGCCGATGACGATCTCGCCCTTGTCCGACTGGCTGACATAGACGCCGCAGCCGGGCGACAGCACCACCGTGTCGAGGATCGGCTTGACCGGTTCGGACACGCAGGCCTGCAGCGCATAGGAATTGATCGGCAGGCGGAAGCCGGCCTTGGCCGCCAGCACCGAAGAATGCCCGGCCACCGCCATGCCGATACGCTCGGCACGGATCGCGCCACGCGAGGTCTGGACGCCACGGCAGCGGCCGCCCTCGATGATGAAATCGGTGATCTCGCAGTTCTGGATGATGTCGACGCCGAGTCGGCTTGCGGCCCGCGCATAGCCCCAGGCGACCGCATCATGGCGTGCCGTTCCGGCCCTGCCTTGCCAGATACCGCCGAACACCGGGAAGCGTGCGTCCGGTGAAAAATTGTAGATCGGCGCCACCCGGCGCACATCGTCAGGCGAAAACAGCTCCGCATCGATGCCGTTGATCTGCATGGCGTTGACGGTGCGGGCGCCGATCTCCATCTCGCCGGTCGAGTGGCAGAGATTGACCATGCCGCGTTGCGACAGCATGACGTTGTAGTTGAGCTCTTTCGACAATCCCTCATAGAGCCGGTGCGCCAGCCCGTAGAGCTCGATGCTCTCCGGATAATAGTAGTTGGAGCGCACCACGGTGGTGTTGCGGCCGGTGTTGCCGCCGCCGATCCAGCCTTTTTCCAGCACCGCTACGCTGGTGATGTTGTGGTTCTTGGCCAGGTAATAGGCCGTTGCCAGCCCATGGCCGCCGCCACCGATGACGATCGCATCATAGGACAGTTTCGGCTCGGGCGAGCGCCACGCCGGTTGCCAGCCGGTTTGGCCGGCCAGGCCCTCCTTGAACAGCGAAAAGGCGGAATAGCGTGTGGTCATGACGTGCCGGACAGGCCTGATTTTCGGAAAGAAACGTGGATCATCGCATGGTCTTCCGCACTGACGTCACCGGTTCGATCGGTCATGCCCGCATCGCCTTGCCCAGTGGATCGTATGGCGACGAGGCGATGACGCGCGCACCTCTTTCGACGCCGACGATGTGGGTTGTCAACTGCGTATCGATATCAGCCACCTCGCGCTCGACCAGCGCCATGGCGAGGCTCTTGCCGACCGTATGGCCGTAGCCGCCCGAGGTGACGAAGCCAGCAAGCTTGCCTCTATACCAGACCGGCTCGTAACCGCTGGCATCGGCGTCCACCGCGTCGATTTCGAGCGTCACCAGCGTGCGCCTCGATGAAGCCTTCGGCTCCTTCCGGGCCGCCTCGCGGCCGATGAAATCGCCCTTGTCGAAAGCGATCCAGCGGTCCATCCCGGTCTCATCGGGCGTATAGTCCTGCGTGAACTCGCGCGACCAGATACCAAAGCTCTTTTCGAGCCGCAGCGAATTGACCGCGCCGAAGCCGTATTCGGTGACGCCCAGATCGCTGCCTGCGGCAAGCAGCGCGCGGCGCAGGCCTGCGTGCTCATTGGCCTGGCAATGGATCTCGTAGCCGAGTTCGCCGATGACCGAGAGCCGCCCGACTTTGGCCCGCACCAGCCCGACATCCAATGTCTTGCAGGCTAGAAAGCCAAAGGCCTCGTGCGAAACGTCCTGATGTGTGAGGCGCTCAAGCAGCATTCGCGCATTGGGACCAGCCAGCGAGAAACCGACGACCGCGTCTGAAATGTCGCGGACGGTGACGCCGTCGCTCATATGCTGCTCGAACCAGCGCATATGCCACTGCCGCAGATAGTAGGATCCCATGATCCACCAGGAGCCATCGCCCCAGTTGAAGACGGTGAGGTCGCCCTTGAGCTTGCCGTTTTCGCCGAGCATAGCCGCGAGCTTGGCGCGACCCGGATTGGGCAGCGCACAGGCAAGCAGCCGGTCGAGCCAAGCTTCCGCCTGCGGCCCGGCGATTTCGTAGCGTGAGAAGGCAGTGATATCGAGCAGACCGACGCCCTCGC
>NZ_RZRP01000824.1:0-2781 GCF_003997795.1 Mesorhizobium sp. M7A.F.Ca.US.005.03.2.1
GCGTACTCAACCGCATGCTGGCGTGCGCATGAGTCTGTCCGACATCAAGTCCGGCAGCTATAATCGGCAACTTCAAAGACCGAAATGCGCTCGATTTCATATCCGCGCACCAACGCCGCATCTATATGGCCGAGTTGGTGCGCTGCGCAGTATCGGCGGCGATATCTTTAGCAGCCGTTTACCGGAGCGCGATAGGTCCTGTGTATGCAATACTGTCGGATGACGTAAGGAACCGCCGTGCCGCACAGAGCAGCAGCCCTAGCCGGCCGTTCTACGCCCCGCCTGCATCGTTTCATGAGCGTGATGCTCGAGCTGGCTCCGGGCGTTCTCGTGCCGCGTCAGGAAACGGAGTTGCTCGGACAGAGCGCGCTTGCGATTCTTCGCGATCGCGCGCCCGGCCCGATGGTGATCGACATGTGCTGCGGCTCCGGCAACCTTGCTCTGGCGATCGCGGCGGAAGTTCCGTCGGCCCGCGTCTGGGGGGTGGACGTGACTGACAGCACGTTCGCGCTCGCCCGGAGCAATGCCGAACGCTTGGCCCTTCAGGCCCGGGTCACCATCCGGAAAGGGGATCTGTTCGGTGCGCTGGAGGGCGATGGGCTTATCGGCGCAGCGGACCTGATTGTCTGCAATCCGCCCTATATCTCGACCGCGCGCCTCGAAGGCGAGAGCGCGCATCTGCTTGAGGGCGAGCCGCGCGAGGCCTTCGACGGGGGGCCTTACGGCATCTCGATCCAACAGCGGCTGATCCGGGACGCAATCGATTTCCTCAAGCCTGATGGCTGGCTGCTGTTCGAGTTCGGCCAGGGGCAGGACCGCCAGGTGGCTGCCCTGATAGCCAGAGCCAAGGCCTATGAACCCGTGACATTCGCCAAGGATGAGGTCGGAATGCCGCGTGTCGCACTCCTTCGCAAGCTTGGGAACGGTGCGCCCGCGATCTCATCCTCCGCGAGTTTGGCATGAGCCAGATTCGTCCCCTGCAGGCTGCGGATATTCCGGCCGTCGCCGGGCTCTTTCAAAGAACCTTCCGGGACGGTGGCAAGCCGCCGCCTCCGGCGCTCGAGACTTATCTGCGCTGGCACTATCTCGAAGGCCCGGTCTGCGATCCGGAGATCGCGTCTCTCGTCCATATTGCGAGCGAAGGCGACATTTCAGGCTTTGTCGGCGTGAATGTGCTGCCGATGAGGCATGGCCAGTGCAAGCTGCGCGCCGCCATCTGTGGTTCGCTCATGGTCGAACCGCGGGCGAACGACCCGATGGCCGGCGCAAGGCTGCTCAGGACATTCCTGGCCGGGCCGCAGGACATCTCCTTCAGCGAAACCGCAAATGCCCTCTCGACGCAGATGTGGACGAAACTGCGCGGGGTCGCCCTGCCGCAATACAGCCTGGACTGGATCCGGGTCATCCGACCTTCGGCCTTCCTGCTCGATCTAGCATCGCGGCGAGCCGGCGCCGTGCGCTTGCTTGACCCGCTCGCGCGCGGACTCGATCGCTATCTTCGCGGACGGATGCAGGAGAACGAGATGCGCTGGTCCGGGGTCCCGGAACTCTGGAATGGCAAGGGCGGCCTCAAGGTAGCCGAAATCGATCAAGCCGGTTTTGCGGCTCTTTTGGACCCGTTAACGCGGCAGTTCCCGCTCCGCCCCGACTGGAGTGCCGAGCAGCTTGCGCATATCCTCGCGGAGGCTTCCCAGAAGCCGGACTATGGTGATGCCGTGTTCGCGTCCGTCTCCTGCCCCAGCGGGGGGCTGGTGGGCGCCTTCCTCTATCACACCCGCCCGGGCAGGATGGCGCGCGTGCTGCAGGTTCTGGCCCTGCCGGGGCAAGCTGGTTCCGTCGTCGACTGCTTGATTGGCGATGCGGCGCGGCGTGGCGCCGCCGGCCTGCGCGGCCGGACGCAACCCGCCCTGCTCGCAGCGATGCTGGGCCGGCGGGTCGCCTTCACTCAACCGGCCTCGACCGTGGTGCATTCGCGCGACGAGGAGCTGGTGAACGCGTTTCTGAGCTCGCAAGGCTTCTTCAACGGGCTGGCCGGCGAGCGCTGGAATCGCTTGGCCGGGGAGCAGTTCGAATAGGCCGTCATTTGCCCGCGCGGCGACGTAATCCCGATGGTCGCGCCAATCTCAGCTGGCGATTTCCTCGACGGGGCGGACGAGCTGCGGGCCAAGGTGCAGATGGCGCGTCGCCCGGCGCTTGGCGGCGATATCGGCCCAGACGCGTTCGACCTCGACCGCAGTCAGCTCCGCGGCGGCGCCGACCTCCACGGCTGAAAGGCCGTTATTCAGGCCGAAGAGGCAAATATCCATGCGGTCATAGGGCAGGGAGAAGTAGAACTCTTCCTGCGTCTGCTCGAGGGAATAGGTGTCGGTCGTCGGCGCCCTGCGGCAGATTTCCTCGGGAATGCCGAGATGGGCGGCAAGTGCATAGACCTGGCTCTTGTAGAGATGGGCGATCGGTTTGACGTCAGCCGCGCCGTCGCCATTCTTCACGAAGAAGCCTTGGTCGTATTCGAGCCGGTTCGGCGTGCCGAGCACGGCGAAATTCAGCCGGTCGGCGTGATAGTACTCGATCTGTTTGCGCGTGCGCTGCTTCATGTTGGTGGCGGCGACGATGCCGAGATAGACCGCCGCCGACATGCGCAGCTTCGTCTGCCGGCCTTCGGGGTCCTGCACCACCAGCGAGGAGATGTTGTAGCCCTCGCCGGCGAGCGAATTGGCGATGACGATCTTTGAGGCCCAGCCCGGCCCGTATTCCGGCACCAGCTCGCGGATGAAGGTATCC
>NZ_RZRP01000825.1:0-2778 GCF_003997795.1 Mesorhizobium sp. M7A.F.Ca.US.005.03.2.1
AGCTCGAACAGGCGATCGAGCTGACGCGCGAGATTCTCCAGGTCCCGGCGGGTTACCGCATCGGCATCGTGCCGGCGTCGGACACCGGTGCGGTCGAGATGGCGCTGTGGTCGCTGCTCGGCGAGCGCGGCGTCGACATGGTCGCCTGGGAGAGCTTTGGCTCCGGCTGGGTCACCGACGTGGTCAAGCAATTGAAGCTCGCCGACGTGCGCAAGATCGAAGCCGGCTACGGCGAGCTGCCTGATCTCACCAAGATCGATTTCGACCGCGATGTGGTGTTCACCTGGAACGGCACCACGTCGGGCGTTCGCGTGCCGAACGGCGATTTCATTCCCGCGGACCGCAAGGGCCTGACCGTCTGCGATGCGACTTCCGCCGCATTCGCGCAGAGGCTCGACTTCGAAAAACTCGATGTCGTCACTTTCTCCTGGCAGAAGGTGCTGGGCGGCGAGGGCGCTCACGGCATGCTGATCCTGTCGCCTCGCGCCGTCGAGCGGCTGGAAACCTACAAGCCCTCATGGCCGCTGCCGAAAATTTTCCGCCTGACCTCAGGCGGCAAGCTGATCGAAGGTATCTTCAAGGGCGAGACCATCAACACGCCCTCGATGCTGTGCGTCGAGGATTACCTCGATGCGCTCAACTGGGCGAAGTCGACCGGCGGCCTCGACGCGCTGATCGCCAGGGCGGATGCCAATGCGGCCGTCCTCGATCGCTTTGTAGGCAAGTCCTCCTGGCTCGGTCATCTCGCCGTCCAGCCGGCGACACGGTCGAACACGTCCGTCTGCCTGTCCTTCACCGATCCGGACGTGTCCGCGCTCGACGCCGACGGGCAGGCGGCCTTCGCCAAGGGGCTGGTGTCGGTGCTCGACAAGGAAGGCGTCGCCTATGATATCGGTGCCTATCGCGACGCACCGCCCGGCCTGCGCATCTGGTGCGGCGCGACGGTCGAGACGTCGGATCTCGAAGCGCTGCTGCCCTGGCTCGACTGGGCATTCGCCGCACAGAAGGCGTCGCTCAAAGCGGCGGCCTGAGATCGTTCGCGGCGGCCTTCGGGCCGCCCACTCCCATCAGGATCAAATCCATTTCAAGGAGGCCGCCATGGCGCCCCGCGTTCTCGTCTCAGACAAACTCTCCCCCACCGCCGTGCAAATCTTCAAGGATCGTGGCGTCGAGGTCGACTATCTGCCCGATCTCGGCAAGGACAAGGATAAGCTCGCCGAAGTGATCGGCCAGTATGATGGCCTCGCCATCCGCTCGGCGACCAAGGTCACCGAAAAGCTGATCAACGCCGCTACCAATCTCAAAGTCATCGGCCGCGCCGGCATCGGCGTCGACAATGTCGATATCCCGGCGGCAAGCCGCAAGGGCATCATCGTGATGAACACGCCCTTCGGCAACTCGATCACCACAGCCGAACATGCGGTGGCGATGATCTTTGCGCTGGCGCGCCAGATCCCTGAAGCCAACGCCTCGACCCATGCCGGCAAATGGGAAAAGAACCGCTTCATGGGCGTCGAGATAACCGGCAAGACACTGGGCGTCATCGGCTGCGGCAACATCGGTTCGATCGTCGCGACGCGCGGCGTTGGCCTCAAGATGCACGTCATCGCCTTCGATCCGTTCCTGTCGGACAGCCGTGCCGAGGAGCTTGGCGTCGACAAGGTCGAGCTCGACGAGCTATTCGCCCGCGCCGATTTCATCACCCTGCACACGCCGCTGACCGACAAGACGCGCAACATCATCGATGCCGCGGCGATCGCCAAGATGAAGAAGGGCGTGCGCATCATCAATTGCGCACGCGGCGGTCTGATCGTCGAGGCCGATCTGGTCGCAGCGCTGAAGAGCGGCAAGGTGGCCGGCGCCGGCGTCGACGTCTTCGAGGTCGAACCGGCCGAGAACAACGAACTGTTCGGCATGGAGAATGTGGTGGCGACGCCGCATCTCGGCGCCTCGACGACGGAGGCCCAGGAGAATGTCGCGCTGCAGGTTGCCGAGCAGATGGCCGACTATCTGATCAAGGGCGCCGTCTCCAACGCCATCAACATGCCGTCGATCACCGCCGAGGAGGCGCCGCGGCTGAAGCCGTTCGTCAAGCTCGCCGAGGTGCTCGGCGCCTTTGTCGGCCAGGTCACCGAGGATCCGATCAAGGAGGTGGAGATCCTGTTCGACGGCTCGACCGCGACGATGAACACGCGCGCGCTGATCAGTGCAGCACTCGCCGGGCTGATCCGGCCTCAGGTCTCGGACGTCAACATGGTGTCGGCGCCGATCATGGTGAAGGAGCGCGGCATCATCGTGGCCGAGGTCAAGCGCGACAAGTCGGGCGTGTTCGACGGCTATATCAAGCTGACGGTGAAGACCGAGCACATGACGCGCTCGATCGCCGGCACATGCTTCTCGGATGGCAAGCCACGCTTCATCCAGATCAAGGGCATCAACCTCGATGCCGAGGTCGGCCAGCACATGCTCTACACCACCAATGCGGACGCGCCGGGCATCATCGGCCTGCTCGGCACCGTCTGCGGCGAGAATGGCGTCAACATCGCCAACTTCCAGCTCGGCCGCAACCGGCCGGGCGGCGATGCCATAGCGCTGCTCTATCTCGACGCGCCGTTCCCGGAAGCCGTGCTGGAAAAGGTCAAGGCGCACAAGTCGATCGACTCGGCCAAGCGGCTGCAGTTCGACGTCAACGCGATGTGATTGAGGACAGGCGGTCGCCGACCCACCTCGTTGACGCCGGCCGCCGCGGCGGCCGGTTCATGTCAACTCGTCCGAGCC
>NZ_RZRP01000826.1:0-2775 GCF_003997795.1 Mesorhizobium sp. M7A.F.Ca.US.005.03.2.1
GGATAAGCGAGGCCATGCCATGTCCTGTGTCACTCGGGCGATAGCCGCCGACAACGAATTCCTGTCGCTTCGTGCACTTGATCTTGAGCCAACTCCTGGTGCGATCGCCTACGTAGGAGCTGTCGGCGCGTTTGGCGATGATACCTTCGTGGCCGCCCTCGCACATGGCGTCGAACACCCTTTTGCCCTGGTCGACGATGTGGCTGGAGAATTGCAGGCAGTCGTCTGGCAGGCGAGTGCCCAGCAGGGACTCCAGCCGCTCCTTGCGCGCGAGGAGCGGCTGGTTCGACAGATCTTGGCCATCCAATTCAAGCAGGTCGAAGGCGTAGAATTTGAGCGGCAGACCCGCGGCAATGCCGGTTTTCAGCATGGAGAAGTTCGTGCGGCCCTGGCTGTCGATGGCGACGATCTCACCGTCGATCAGCACCGCGCCCTTTGTCAGTCTCTGAAGCGGCGGCAGGATGACCTTGAACTGTCGGGTCCAGTCGTGGCCATTGCGGGTATAGACGACGACGTCCGAGCCGGAGATGGCGACTTGGGCACGATAGCCGTCGAACTTCATCTCGAAAAGCCAATCCCCGCCCACCGGTATTTGGTCTGTCAATGTGCAGAGCTGGAACGACCGAAACCCCGGCAGCGGATATGCAGGGATAGATTCTGAGTCTCTGCGCCGTGTGCGCCTTTTGCTGATGCTTAGGGTGCCATCTACAGGCGACATGCGGAACTCGGTTACATAGTCCGATTCAATACCCTGCCCCGCGGTTCGGTTCCATCCCCAAGCATCTACGCGCCGGCGACCGTCGGCGCTCTAAGGAAGAACGGCGTATAAGCCGCAGTCCTGCGCGCGTCCGCAACAGCGGCATTGTCGCGCGCTGGACGGAGGAAATTCGCCCCCGCCGCGGGCGGTGAACGGGACAGCCGTAGGAGCGTCAGCATAGCGCCGGCCGCAGGACGGGACGCGGGACCGACTGTCCCCGTCCGCGGCGGTCCGTATGGTTTGCGTTCAGGATATGGATGCGACCGGCATCGTTCGCGCGCATCGGCGACGCTAGGATTGGCCGGTACAGTGGCATTGCCTGATGAATCACTCAGGTTGTGCTCCCTTCGGCTCTCCTCAATTGCGTGGCAGCTTGTGAATTTCAAGACGGACAGGCCCGCCCCTGTCACAACTCGTGCAGAAAAGCGCTCGCTCGACAGAGCTGAACAGGGCGCCTTTTCCATAGCGCTGGATGAGCCCGGCAGGCTTTACCGTCGCGTGGTGCGAGCAGGATCTGCACTAAGCCCGCAACACATGCCATTCGCGAAGATCGCCGAGCGCCACATCGAAGCCGGCATGGACGCTGCCATCGATGATGGTCTGTGACGGGATCTTCACCTCGCCCGGCGTAAGGATTTTCTCCATCACATGCCGACTGTTGTAGTGGATCAGCAACATGCCCGGCCGGCGCCGGATGGCAGCTTGCCAGGCTGCCTGACTCACAGTTGGATCGGGAGAACGCGAAATGGTCTCTGACAAAGCCTGCTCCTCGCGATCCCAGACCTCGATCCGAAAATTGTCTTCCGCTGTCTTTGCCATAGCTTCGCCGGCCAGCGGCGCGAGTGACGCCGAGCCATGGTCCCTTGCTGCTCCAGATCAAGCTGAAATAAGGAACATATTCCTCTCTCGTCAAGAGCATACCGATAGCTTCTTTCCTGATGCTAGGCAATCGAGGTCTGCGGCCCGCGCCAATGGCGCGGGCGGCAAAAATCTCAGGCTGAGTAAAAATGGCCGGAACTGCATTGCGGCTCCGGCCATTGGCGAGCCTAAACCACGGGACCCCTCATCACCCAACCCGGGGCATTCGCTGTGTCCGTCTCGGATACCTGCGGTTTAGACCCTGCCAACCGGCGTAAGTTGTTGTGTCCGCGTCATGGCGGGAGGCGAGAACGCACCACTGCGTTGGCAGTCGGCCCCCCACGGCCGCGTTTTCAAGATCCAGCGAGGACGCCGAGCCTGTCCATCGCGGGTGCAAGACCTTTCAACGATACGGACAGCGCCACGTCCTTTTGATCGGCGCTTTTAACCTTGATCTTCAGCACCGAGCCCGCCCGCAATGCGGCTACTGTCCGTTCATCGAGGGTGAGCGGCATGATGCAGCCAGCCGCAGGCAGGTCGAGAACCGCAGTGGTTCCAGCGGTTGGCCGTCGTCGATCTGCAGCGCACGTTCTTAACGCTGGAAAGTTCCTGATGGAATAGCCGCTATTTCCTGGGATCCACATCAGACCCCGCCCCTGCCTCGATTGCCTCTACTTTGTTATGTCGTTCGACGATGGATGATCTCTTCAATAAGTTTCGCGTCAGCTTCGTATTCCGCGGCCCGCGCAGCCATTTGGCTGGCCAAGCTATGTCTTTCACGAGCGGCTTCGCGTTTTGCGGTTCGTTTCGCTAACTCGGCTCGCTGCTGGTGCGCTCTTAGAAGGCTCCAAAGAGCCTGTTCCGCATCGTCCGCTTGAGCCTGCATCAAAACGTCTGCTCCGAACGCATGTCCGGTGTGACAACGGTAGCGGGTGATCGGCCCGTCTTCGATCTCCCAAAGTGGTCCGTGACATTCTGGGCAGACAAATGTCGAGGGGGTGCCAAGCTGGCCTTCTGTCTGTTCCATTGTGCCGTGCTCCTGAGCAGCAATCGCAGCCTCGAGGCGGATGACAGGCGGGATTTCTGGTGTCGGCCCTGCCAGTTCGGAAGCAAGCCTGCGCAACAGGCCAGGCATTTCGGAGAGGGCGACGCAATGGTTG
>NZ_RZRP01000827.1:0-2764 GCF_003997795.1 Mesorhizobium sp. M7A.F.Ca.US.005.03.2.1
GGATGTCCCTGAAGACGTCGTCGGCGTCATCCAGTACGAATTCATAGATTGGCGCGAGCGCAAGTCGGCGAACCAGATCCTGAACGATTTGCGCGGCGTCATGGCCGGCATTCCCGGCGTCGATGTCGAGGTGCGCGTGCCGGAGGCCGGTCCGCCGACCGGCAAGCCGATCCAGATCAGGCTTTCGGCCGTCGACCCCAAGGGGCTCGACGACAAAGCGCGCGCGGTTGCGGCACGCATCGGCAAGGTGCCTGGCGTCATCGACATTTCCGACGGCCTCCCGCCGCCCGGCGTCGACTGGGCGCTCGAGGTCGACCGTGCCAAGGCAGCGCAATATGGCATCAGCCCAACCGCTGTCGGCACAGTGGTGCAACTGGTGACCAACGGGCTGAAGCTTTCGGAATACCGGCCTGCCGGCGCCGACGACGCCGTCGACATCAGGCTGCGTCTGCCGGAAGACCGGCGCACGCTGTCGACGCTCGACGAGCTCAGGGTGCAGACCTCGCAAGGCTCGGTGCCGATCTCGAATTTCGTCGTGCGCAAGCCGGAGCCGACGGTTGGTATCCTCAACCGTATCGACGGCGCGCGCACGGTGGTCGTCCAGGCAAACGTTGCCGCAGGCGCCCAGGTCGCGGCCGTGCAGGCGGAGGTCAACAAGGCCGTCTCCGGGATGGATCTCGGCAGCGGCATACGTTGGAAGCTGGCCGGCTCGAACGAAGACAGCGCCGAGGCCAGCGCCTTCCTTGGCAAGGCCTTCGGGGCGGCGATCTTCCTGATCTTCCTGGTGCTGCTGATGCAGTTCAACAAATTCACCAGCGTGCTGATGGTGCTGTCCTGCGTGGTCATGGCGACGGTTGGCGTGTTCCTGGGGCTGCTGATCACAGGCGAGACCTTCGGCATCGTCATGTCGGGCATTGGCGTCATCGCTCTGGCCGGCGTGGTGGTGAACAACAACATCGTGCTGATCGACACCTATGACCGGCTGCGTGAAGAAGGCTGGGACAAGATGGACGCGGTGCTGCAGACCTGCCGCGAGCGCGCCCGGCCGGTGGTGCTGACGGCGGTGTCGGCGATCCTCGGCGTGTTGCCGATCGCCTTCGGCCTTGGGCTGGAAATCTTCCATCACGAGACGACGATCAACGCGCCGTCGACGCAATGGTGGATTTCGCTGTCCTCGGCGATCGTCTTCGGCCTGTCCTTCGCCACCTTGCTGACGCTGGTGGTGACGCCGTCGATGCTGATGATTTTCACGCGCAGCAAGAACAGCCGCTTCTATGCGTTTTTCCGCCGGCTGTTCCGGCGCGGCAAGGGAACGGTTTCGCCGACCGACAGGCCTGGCCAGGAAGCAGGCGACGAACCGGAAATCGCCTTTCCGAAAGCCGCCGAATAGACCCCATCGCCGATTTGACCGCAGAGGCCGCCCGGAACAACCGGGCGGCCTCTGCATTGTCTCTGAGCGAAACGTCGAAGCGAGGGCTTCTCATGCCGATCACCACCATCGTCATCATCGTCCTGATCCTTGTCCTCATCGGCGCGGTGCCGGCCTGGCCGCATTCGCGCTCCTGGGGTTATGGGCCGTCGGGTATCGTCGGCGTCGTGCTGGTGGTGCTCATGGTGTTGCTGTTGATGGGACGGCTCTGAGGCGCCCTCTCGTGGGAGATTGTTCAGTGTGCGGAGGGGCGGCGCCCGTGATCGCGGAAGTCAGGCAGCTTTCGCAACGCCATTCACGGTGGCAATGCCGATATCGCCAAGAGCCTCAGCAACCGCCTGATCCAACGGCGTGTGCGGGATCTCGCCGACGATGCCTTCCAGCCGTATCGAAGCCAGCTGATGCGGCTCGAAGCGCAGGTAGGACATGGAGACGATCTCGCGCCACATCGCCACGAACGGGCTGCCAGCGCGCAGCACCCACCAGGGCATCGAAGTCATCTTGAGCGGACGACCAATAGCCTTCTCGGCAGCGGCCTTGATCTGCAGATCGGTGACCGCGTGGCCCGGAAAGTTCAGCGCTTCATAGAAGCCGAGCTTGTCCAGATTGCGCGCCAGCGCGACGAAGCCCACAGCGAAGTCAGGCAGATAGGCCCATTCATGCACGAGGTCGACCGGGCCAGGCGCGGTGTAGATACCTTTGTTGATCTTGGCGGCAACGATCAGGTCGAACCATAATCCGCTGCCGGTGCCGCCGAAGAAATCGCCGGCCCGTAGAAGAATGGTGCGGACGCGGCCCGCGTCGGCCTCGCGACGAAACAACTCCTCCATGGCGCAGCGGATGCGGCCCTTTTGCGTGGTCGGGTGGAAGGGTGTGTCTTCCGATATCACCGCCGGCATCGGCGAGCCGTAATTGTAAACGGTGCCGGGGAAGAGATGCAGTGCGCCGTTCGCATGGCAGGCGGCCATGACATTCTGCGCCATCGGCAGGCATTTGCCCCAGTCGGTGTAGATCGGGTTGAGGCCGTTGAAGACGATATCGACACCTTGCGTGGCGCGGATGAGGGCCTCGCGGTCGAGAGCGTCACCGGCAACGGCCGTGGCGCCTTTGAGTTCGGCCGGCACCTTGCCGTTGCGGGTGACGGCGCGGACCTCGTAGCCCGCGTCGATGAAGGCCTTGGCGACCACGCGGCCGAGCCGGCCACCGGCACCGAGAATTGCGATCTTGGTCATTGGAAGCACTCCTGGTTGGGATTTAGGTGGTCGGTCGGGCGATCGAGATCAGCGGCAAGCGCGATCGGGATCAGCGCCTGCCGAAGAGATCGCGGTTGCTGCC
>NZ_RZRP01000828.1:0-2763 GCF_003997795.1 Mesorhizobium sp. M7A.F.Ca.US.005.03.2.1
GTGGGTTGAGAATGGGCACGGCGATGTAAATCGCCAGTGCCGCAACCGCGGCTGCGGCAAGGCCGCGCCAGAAGGCCAGGCTGGACCACAGGCCGCCGCGCACTTCGGCGGGCCTGCTCACCGCGGCAGCGGTAGCGAACAGGCGGCGGTCGACCGCGGTCTTCACCGAAACCGGCGGCTCGACTTCCCGATAGGCGGCGGCAAGCGGTGAGAGACTGACCTCCCAGTCCTCGACAAGACGGGCGAAAGCCGTATCCGCATCAATGCGGCGAGAGACGATCTGGCGTTCGTCGGCATCGAGCACGCCGAGAACGTACTCGGCGGCGAGCAGGTCGTCGCCTCCACGTTCCGGTCCTGTGTCTTCTGCCAGCGTCATCTTTCCAGGCATTCTCTGAGTTTCAACAGGCTGCGGCGCAGCCATGTACGCATCGTGTTCAGCGGCACGCCATGGCGCTCCGCCAGTTCGGCATAGCTCTCGCCCTTGAGATAGGCGCCCCGGACGGCTGCTGCCCGGTCCTTCTCCAGCTCATCGAGACAATGGTGGATACGTTCGGATTCGTCGCCCGCCACCGCCATCGCTTCAGGCCCCGGCGCCGGATCGGCCACGTCGAGCGCGGCATCGATGTCGGCGGCGGGTTTGCGCCGCGCTCTGATGCGATCGATCGCATGATTGCGCGCGATTGCCACCAGCCAGGAGATCGGGCTTAGATCGGAAACAGCAAAACGGTCGGCCTTCGTCCATATCTTGACGAAGACTTCCTGCAGCGCTTCTTCCGCGTCTCCCCGGTCGTTCAATACACGAAGACAGACGCCAAAAAGTTTCGCGCTGGTCTGCCGGTAAAGCAGATCGAACGCGGCCCGATCCTTCATCGAAGTCCGAACGATCAGCTTGGTGATGTCCTGCGGCGTCATTGCAGGCAAATTAGGCGATTGCCATGTATTTGCAACGACGGAAATAACCTTGTGCACGCCTAAGCTTTTGTGTGTCACCGGCCCGGATCCGTCGGTCGATTGCCAATGGAATTGCCACTGGCTAGCTTGCCTTCATTGATGGGGGAGCGCGCATGTCGGTCGAACGGATCCTTTGGGAAGAAGATGCCACCGGCCTCGCCAATCTGGTCCGCAAGGGCGAGGTTTCGGCCGTCGAACTGACCGACGCCGCGATTGCCCGCGCCGAGGCCACCCGTCCCGACATCAATGCCACGGCCGAACCGCTCTACGATGCCGCCCGCGTCCGCGCCAAGACCGTCGACCCCTCGCTGCCGCTGGCTGGTGTTCCCTTCGCCATCAAGGATCTCGGCATCGCCATCAAGGGCGTGCCGACGCATGGCGGCAGCCGCATTCCGGCATGGCTGGCCGACGTCAATTCGGCGCTGACCGACCGCTATCTCGCTGCCGGACTTATCCCGATCGTCACCTCGACATCGCCGGAGCACGGGCTTCGATTGATGACCGAATCCAGGGCCTTTGGCATCACCCGCAATCCGTGGAACACCGGCCATACCAGCGGCGGCTCTTCGGGCGGTTCGGCAGCACTGGTCGCAGCCGGCGTCGTGCCGGTGGCGCATGCCTCCGATGGCGGCGGCTCGATCCGTGTGCCTGCCGCCTGCACCGGACTTGTCGGCCTGAAGACGTCGCGCGGCCGTACACCGCTGACGCCCCTGGTGAGCGAAAGCTGGTACGGCATGGTCGTCGACCATGCGCTCACCCGTTCGGTGCGCGATTGCGCGCTGCTGCTCGACCTGACCCACGGGCCCGATCCTCTGTCGCCCTATGCCGCGCCGCGGCCGAAAGGCACGTTCGCGGCTGCCGCCGCGCGCGATCCCGGCAAGCTCAGCCTGGCCGTGTACCGCAAATCGCCGCTTCGCCTGCCGATCTCGGACGAGACGCTCGAGGCGCTCGACACGGCGGTGGCGCTTGCCCGCGAGGGCGGCCACACGGTCGAGGAGATCGACTTGCCCTTTATCGGCCGCGATTTCTTCGCCGATTTCTGCAGAACGGTTGCCTCCGCCGTCGCTGGCACGATGCGGGCCGAAGCGCTGCGCGTCGGCCGTTCCGTTGCCGGCGACATCGAGCGGGCGACGCGCGTGCTCGCCCGCTTCGGCGAACTGGTGTCGGCCGGCGAGACCTATGCCGACCTGCAGCGGCTGCATGCCGCCTCACGGCGGCTGATCGCAGAGACCGCGCAGTATGACGCCGTGCTGATGCCGATCATTGCCCACCCGCCGCTTGCCTGCGGCGCAATGGATCCGAAAGGCGCCGACGACCTCATCGAGAACCTGCTCGACAAGCTTCACCTGACGCCCTTGCTGAAGCTGAAGCCGTTCTTCGGCCAGTTGATGGACAAGAGCCTCTGGTTCACCCATTGGCCGGCGATCCAGAATGTCAGCGGCCAGCCATCGATCGCCCTGCCGGTCCATGTCACCGACGCCGGCCTGCCGATCGGCGTCCAGGCTGCCGGCCGTCCGGGCGACGAGGAGACGCTTTTGTCGCTCGCCGCGCAGATGGAGAAGATCTCGGGTTGGCTGGGTCGCAGGGCGCCGCTGATGGTGCCGACACGATGACGAGGTCGTGAAGCGCTCGAATATGACAGCAAAGCCATTTGCGGGCGGCGCCAATTCCCGCTAAGACGCCGCCGTCCTTACCGATCTCCAGGGAACCAAGCCGATGACGGAAATAACCGCCACCGCCGAAATGCAGGCAGCCCTGTTGTCGCGGGCGCTGCCCTACATGCAGCGCTACGAGCACAAGACGGTCGTGGTG
>NZ_RZRP01000829.1:0-2754 GCF_003997795.1 Mesorhizobium sp. M7A.F.Ca.US.005.03.2.1
GTTTTGGGACAACGACATGCATAAAAATCAAGGAAGCGTTTTAGCCTTTCGCGATCCGGAATAGCGCCAGATAAGAAAATCCCGCACCGTCTTCGAGACGGCGCGGGATTTTTTGTCAACAAACTAGCTCAGGTGGCTGAAAGGCTTAGAAAAAGCCCTTCCGCTGCCACCATCCGCCGCGTTTCGGCTTGTCGTCGGTCTTGTCGTCGGTCTTGTCCTCGGCCTTGGCCGCGGGTTCTTCCGCTACGGTCGAAGACACCACCGGCTCGACCGGTGCATTCACCGCCGCCGGCTTGCGCCGCGACGGGCGGGCCTTCGGTGCCTTCTCGACAGCCGCTGCTTCGTCGGACGCCGTGGCCGGCGTCTCGACCGGTGCTTCCGCCTCGGCAGCCGGCTCTTCGGCGACGATTTCGGCTGCGGCCTTCTTCGGCTTGGCGGCACGGCGTGGCTTCTTCGGCTTCTCCATGCTCGGCGCGTCGTCATTGGCCGGAGCAAGCACCACCGGCTCTTCGGCCGCTGCGGTAACCACCGGCTCGCTGGCGATCACCTCGGTTGCCGAGACTTCGCCTTCGGACGCGTCGGCTGCTTCGCCAGCACTTGCCTCAGCCTCGCCCTCACCGTCTTCGCGGCGGTTGCGCTTGCCGCCGCGCTTGCCGCGCCGGCGCTTCTTGCCCTGGCCTTCGTCCGAAGCTTCAGCTGTGGCAGGAGTTTCGGAAACACCAACAGGGGCATTGTCGTCCGCTTCCGCGTCGCCATCTCCGGCGGCCGAGTCCGAGTCCGAAAACTCGCCGGCCGGAGCCGAGACGGAAGCACCGTCCGCAGGGGCGCCATGTTCGCGATCGCGATCCTTGCCGCCACGCCGACGCCGACGCTTGCGGCGCTTGCGGTCGCGGCCTTCGCCTTCCTCACCACCGGCAGCGGGCCGCGGCTGCTGTTGCTGCGGCTGCTGGCGTGGCTGTTCTGCCTGGATCGGCGCCTCGTCGTCTTCCTCGATGACGGCAATCTCATCCTCGGGCTCGTCCGGCTCGACATAGGCCGGGAAGCTGCGCGCCTCGACAAAGCCTTCCGGCTTTTCAGCCAACGCGCCGCGGAAGATCGCATAGTGCTGCGAACCCACCGAATCGTCGGCCTCGACGGTGATCGTCAGCCCGAAGCGGCTTTCGAGTTCCACCAGCGTGCCGCGCTTGTGGTTGAGCACGTAGAGTGCTGTCGCCGCCGGCGTCCGCACCGTGATGTGGCTGCGCGAATCCTTGAGCAGGAATTCCTCGATCGCCCGCACCACCATCAGCGCGACCGACGAATCGGAGCGCACATGGCCGGTGCCGCCGCAATGCGGGCAAGGCTTCATGGTCGATTCCAGCACGCTGGCGCGGATGCGCTGGCGTGACATCTCCATGAGGCCGAAATGCGAGATACGGCCGACCTGGATGCGCGCACGATCGTTCTTGAGGTGATCCTTCAGCCGCTTCTCGACGGAGCGGTTGTTGCGGTTCTCCTCCATGTCGATGAAGTCGATGACGATCAGGCCGGCAAGATCGCGCAGCCTTAGCTGACGCGCGACTTCCTCGGCCGCTTCCAGATTGGTGTGGAGCGCGGTGTCCTCGATCGAGTGCTCCTTGGTGGAGCGGCCCGAATTCACGTCGATGGCAACCAGCGCTTCGGTCTGGTTGATGATGATGTAGCCGCCGCTCTTCAGCGTCACTTGCGGCTGCAGCATGCGGTCGAGCTGTGCCTCGATGCCGTTGCGCACGAAGATCGGCGTCGTGTCGCGGAACGGCTGAACCACCTTGGCGTGGCTCGGCATCAGCATGCGCATGAAGTCCTTGGCCTCGCGGTAGCCTTCCTCGCCGGAGACAAGAATCTCGTCGATATCCTTGTTGTAGAGGTCGCGCACCGAGCGCTTGATCAGGCTGCCTTCCTCGTAGACCAGGGCAGGGGCCGTGGACTGCAAGGTGAGATTGCGGACATTTTCCCAAAGCCGCATCAGATATTCGTAGTCGCGCTTGATCTCTGCCTTGGTGCGGCTCTCGCCGGCGGTGCGCAGGATGACGCCCATGCCCTGCGGCACTTCGAGATCGGCGACGACCTCCTTGAGCCGCTTGCGGTCGACCGCGCTGGTGATCTTGCGCGAAATGCCGCCGCCACGCGCCGTGTTCGGCATCAGCACCGAATAGCGGCCGGCCAGCGACAGATAGGTGGTCAGCGCCGCGCCCTTGTTGCCGCGCTCTTCCTTGACGACCTGCACCAGGAGGATCTGCCGGCGCTTGATCACTTCCTGGATCTTGTACTGGCGGCGCACCGGCTTGCGGCGGTTGCGCACTTCTTCCAGCGCATCCTCGGCGCCGACCGATTCGACCTCGTGATCGTCCGGATGCGAGGACTGCACTTCTTCCAGCATGCCGCGATCATTGTCGCCGGAGGTCGCTTCGCTACCTTGTTCGGCCAGCGGGACGGCTTCGGAAATCACATCGGCCTCGACCGAGGCGGCGATCGACGTCGGGCCGCCTTCGCGGATTTCGCCTTCGTCCTGCTCGGCCGAATCCTCACCATGCTCGGACGCATCAGCATGTTCGGACGAATCAGCCGCATGTTCGATGATCTCGGACGTGTGCGAGATGTCCTCGACACCAGCGTCGGCACCTTCTTCTGCCTCGTCGGCAGCGTCGCTCGCCTCGCCGGAATCGGCTGCATCGCGCTTGTGCTCGCCCCGGTCGCGGGGCTTGCCGCCGCGCCTGCGGCCGCGCCGTCCGCGAT
>NZ_RZRP01000082.1:0-12868 GCF_003997795.1 Mesorhizobium sp. M7A.F.Ca.US.005.03.2.1
AATCAGCCTGCTTGCGGGCGCTTGCCGGTCCCAACGTCACCTTCTCGGGCTACCTGCCCCGGAAAGACTATGTGGACACCCTGGCGCGGGCGAAGGCGATGGTGTTTGCGGGCTGCGAGGATTTCGGCATAGCGCTGGCCGAGGCACAGGCCTGCGGGACGCCGCTGGTCGCCTTCGGTCGCGGCGGCGCCGTCGACATCGTACAGCGGCTAGGATCATCCTCCGAGCCGACAGGAGTGCTGTTCAAGGCTCAAACGGTCGATCACCTCAAGCAGGCAGTGGAACGGTTCGAAGAGAATAGCCATGCCATTGCGCCGCACGCTTGCGCCAGAAATGCAGGACGTTTTTCAGAAGAGAACTTCGACCGCGCGATCCTGGAATCGCTAGACGCCGTCCAGGCACTTCACGAGATCATGTGAATTCGGGAGCCCTGACGATCTTCGTTTCCGTATCGACGCCGTCTGCGGCCGCCATCGCCTGGAGATAACGCAGGCCCGTCGCCCTCCAGCTGTATTCCGCGGCTCTCGCCTTTCCCTTGCCCATCATCTGAGCGCGCAGGGCCTGAGAAGTGCGAAGCTGCACGAAACTGTCGAACCATGCGTCCTGGTCGTCTGGGGATGCAAACAGCGCTGCATTGCCGCAGACTTCAGGCAGGCTGGCGCGGTCTGAAACCACGACAGGACAGCCGACGGCCATCGCCTCGAGGGCTGGGAGACCGAAGCCCTCCGTGAGCGAGGGGAAAGCCAGGCATAGCGAGTCCCCGAGGAGGGCCGCCAACTCGCCATCCGAAATGCGGCCGAGCCAGTGGATGTTTCGCGCTTCGGTCCTGGCGGATCCTGACCTAAAGACGCGCGAATCCGACATGCCGACAATCGCGATTCTGAGTCCGGCTTCGCCAAGACGATCAGCCATGTTCAGGAGGAGATCCAGATTCTTGTGAGGTGCGGCACTGCCGATCAGGACAACGGTTTCCCGCGAGGCCGCCAGCCGCGTCTGTGCTGAGTGTTCAGGCTCCCACCGCAAGGCATGCTCATGGCCGTTCGGCGCCACGAAAGCCCGCTCTGCCGGGATGACGTCGCGGCGAACCAGTTCATCCAAGGAGTAGTTGGAAACGGTCGAAATACCGCACGCCGTCTTGCCGAGGGCGGGCAACAGATTCCTGTAAAGAAGTCTAAAGGCAAATGAATAGCTCTGCGGGGCATTCCAGACGTTTGCATCATGGACGCAGACGATATGCTTGCGGGAAAGCAGCGGCCCTGTGTTGCAGAGGCTGAGCAGTCCGCTGCCATCCAGGGATGAGGGGAGCTGCACCTGTTCCCAGGCATGCCCGTTCATGCCGCCGATCTCCCGACGCTCGATGCAAGCCAGGGGGAAGTCTCCGGACCCTGGAGGGTGGAGCAGTGCAAGCTCGAGGCCGCGGGTCAGCGGGTTCTGCTCGGCCAACAAGGTGTCGAGAGCGCGCACGACCTCGCGCGCGTAACGCTGAACGCCTGTTGTCGGCTGCGAAAGAAACCGCCCATTGATCGTCCAACGTCGCGCCATGTCGTCCACCCCTTGGAACTTTCAGTGTGGAACCGTCAAGACGCCAGGTCACCATGGCCATCGGGTCATTCGGCTAAGTGGCAATCATCCGGATTGGCGACGTCGGACAGCGTACCTACCTCGAACGTTTAAGGGCCTTGGTGTTCCTGGGAATGCTAGTCTGCCTAGGGTGCCGGAAGGTCGGGGAAGCTGGACATGGCCAAGCTCGGGTTCGATACGAGGGAGTCGCCGCAACCAAGATCGGCCTGGCCGGCGAACAGACACCGTGCCGACACGCCCCTGGCCAGATCCGCTGTCGCCGGCGCCGACTTCCTGATCGGCCATCCCGCTGCGGTGTGCGCGGACCGGGAAGCGCCGAGACGGCGCTGGACGATAAATGGAGACTTCACGACGCTTCGGCCAACCGGTGTGGCCCGTTACGCCCGCGAGGTCACCTTGGCTCTCGACGCCCTCATTTCAGAAGGGCATCCGCTCGGTCGCGACCTGGAGATTGATCTCGTGGTGCCGCGTCCGCTTTCGGAACCTTTGCGCCTCGATGCCATCCCCGTCCGGGTCGTTCCTGAATTCAGCAGGCCGCGACTGCCGCAATTTTGGGTGCAGGCGCAGTTGCCCTGGCATGTGCCTGGAGGATTGCTGAGCTTCTGCAATCTCGCTCCCGTCGCGCTGAGGCGCCAGATCGCGTGTATCCATGACATGCACACAAGGCTCATGCCGTCGAGCTACGCGCGAGGATTCCGCTGGGCGCACCGCTTGATCCTGCCGGCACTTGGCAGGCAGGCCGCCCGCATCACGACCGTCTCGCAACTCTCACGCAGCCATCTGATCAAGTTCGGAATCGCGCCAGAAGAAAACATCGTCGTCACCTACAACGGCAGCGACCATGCGAACCGGTGGGATGCGGCGAGATCAACTCTGGCCGTCGACCGGAGCAGGCCGTATGTCCTCTGCTTGGGGAGGCGGGACCAGGAATATAAGAACATGGGGCTTCTCGCCAGGCTGGCCCCACACCTCGACGCGATGGGTCTTGACCTGTGGATGCCAGGCGATGTCGACGAGGCCACGCTCCTGAGGTACATCCCGCAAATGCCCGGAAACATCGTCCTTCCTGGCCGCATAGGGGACGACGACTTCAAGAAGGCGCTCGAAGGCGCCCTGTGCTTCCTGTTCCCGTCACGGATCGAGGGCTTCGGGCTGCCGGCGGTCGAGGCGATGGCTTCGGGCTGCCCGGTCGTGGCCTCGACCTCGCCATGTCTTCCCGAAATCTGCGGGGATTCGGCCCTTTATGCCGATCCCGACGACGTCCAGTCATGGGCCGAAGCCATCCGCCTGTTGATGCTAGCCCCAGACTTGCGGCAGCGTTTGGTTACCAAGGGGAACGCCAGGGCGAGCAGTTATTCCTGGCGGTGGATAGCGTGGAAATACCTCGAACTCATGATTCAGGTCGACGCCGATTTCGGGGAGTTCGGCGATTGACCGGCGGCCAGTCTTCGGATTGACCTCCAGGAGAGCACGATGGACGAGAACGACTTGCGAGCATTGGTGGCAGCCGCTCATCGCGCGCGCCGGCCTCGCCGGGTAACCACCGATCCTGGCCGCAGACCGAAACCCGTGCCGACCATTTCGATCTGCATCCCGACTTACAACCGCTCGTCCATGCTGGCGGAATTGTTAGACAGCATCATCGCCCAAGCTTTGGAGGACGAGATCGAGGTCGTGGTCAGCGATGATGCTTCACCGGACAATACGGTCGCCGTGGCCGAAGGCTATAAGGGTCGCATCAAGCACTACACCTTGCTTTCCCAGCCGAAGAACTTGGGAGTGGACGGCAATTTCCTGGCGGTCGTGGAGGCGGCGAAGGGCGATTACATCTGGCTGATGGGCGACGACGACCATCTGGAACCGGGCGGGCTAGCACGGGTGCTGGAAGCGATCCGGCGTTGGCCCGGCGTAACCGGTCTAACGCTAGGCGTGATCGACTATGACGTGACGATGACGCGCCGGACCGGCATCCGTCGGATCCCGCCTACACAACTGATCGCCGATGCCGGTACGCTGTTCGCGACGATGGGTGATCTGCTGGGCTTCATGTCCGCCCTGGTGATAGACCGTGCCAAATGGAATGAGATCGCATCCGAGCCTAATGTCTCGGAATTCAAGAATTACTACGTCCAAGTTTATATCATCGGCCGTGTTGTCGAACGGTTTGGAAAATGGGGCGTGGTCCAAGAACCTTGTGTCGGCTATCGGTCGGGCAACGACCAGTTCAATATCAAGTTCGGATGGCTGGATCGCCTGAAGATCGACGTTGCCGCCTATGATCAGATTGCTTTCGCGTTGTTCGCGGACACACCCGCTGTGTGCGAAGCGTTTCGCCGCCGGATATTTGATACGCACGTGATGGCGCGGTTGAACAACGCTAAAACTGCGGGGGGACGGACCATCGCGGTGAGCGCAGCGATCAGGTACCTGTACGGCCGTTACCATGGAATGCCGCACTATTGGACCCGCGCAGTGCCGACGCTCCTTGCGCCGCAATGGATCCTGCGGAACGCACGGTCCGCCTACAAGCGGCTGTCGCCCAACTCGGGCGCGTTCCGAGCGCGTGAAATGTCCAACTGATAGATAGCGGCAGCGGGGGGTGCTACCAGATTGAGGATCGCGTCAATGGGCGCAAAGGATGAAGATCGTGCAGAAGAACGGACAGGCCACCGCGAGGCCGACCTCGTAACAGAACGGTTGAGGGCTGATCGCCGATGCATTGGACCATATGACTCAAGGGGATGCTGGGGTCCCTGGGGTGGGGCGATCTTCTCAACAATAGGCACGGTCAGCTTCGGACTGATAACCCGGGTGAACGCGGAATACCATCCGGCCGCCCGGACTGCTGGGGCAAGGAGGTTCTGGCACAATCCTCAGCTTTTGAGGCTCATATCCGCCTACGCCATCGGCTACATCCACATGTCCGGAGTGGTGAGCGCCGCCCATATTGAGCCGGGTGTCTTGGACATTTTCCGTTTCGGGACGGATCTGTTCATGGTTCTGGCCGGTTTTCTTACCGCGCATGTGCTTGGGAACAATGGCAGGTCGGCCGGCGCCTATTTGCGAACGAGGCTCATTCGAATCGTGCCCTTGTATTGGGGCGTCACGATTCTCGCATTTCTTGTCGAGAACTACGCGATGAAAAGCCATCAGAGGACCTTGTCCGAGCTTTTCATGTCGCTCGCCTTCGTCCCCTTCGGACCCTACCCCATCTTGTATCCGACGTGGACCTTGCTGGTAATCGTCGAATTCAGCCTGATCATCGCAGCTTTCCAACTCGTCAGCGTGAAATATGGGATCCTCTATTCCGCCGCCTTCGCGGTTCTTCTTGCGGTCGCGGGCGAGACATCAAGCATTGAGAACCCCATTTTCGTATTTTACACCAATCCGATCCTGATCGATTTCGCTTTCGGCATCGTCATCTTCAAGCTTTCCAACTCCGGGCTGTTCCCTTTCAAACTGCCGCGGAGCGGGGCCGTTACCCTCGCGGCGGCGGCAGTCGCCTTCGGAGCCTTAGCAGCAGTCTTGCGTCCTTTCTGTTGGCCGGCGCTGCCCCGTCTCCTCGCGCTCGGCATGCCGATGTCGGTCCTGTTGCTGGGGGTTGTCGCTCTGGAGCAGCTCGGTGTCTTCAGCGACTCCAAGCTCTTGAACTTTCTCGCCAAATGCACTTATGCGATCTACTTGACCCACTGGTTCGTGGCTATCGTATCCGAGAAGCTCGTTGCCGAAAGCGGAGATTCGGCGCGGCTCGCCTCGGTGCTGTTGTTCGTGACGCCCATGGCCGTCACCTGCGTTTCGGTGCTGGTTTATCTTTTTGCTGAAGTGCCGCTGACCCGATATCTCTCCGGCCGCTTCACAGGCAGCTGAATGAGACGGAGAGGCTGGCGATGAGGTTGCACCTGCCCCTACGCCTTTGGTCGATTGTCATCCCCTAGCCTTTTAGACGGCATGACCTTCCAGCCGATTTGTTGGAGGATGGGCCTGGAAACCAAGTCTTTGTCCTCGATCGTGGCGTGGTGCCTGTGCTGGCCCACATCAGGTCGCTCCGATAACCGAGGCGACCAATCAGGTAAGGGGAGCCTGTGCTGATGCCCAGCATCAATGTAGTCATACCCTGCTACAACGCTGATCGGTTCCTCGCGCAATGTATACGCAGTGTGCTTTCGCAAGGCATCGACGATCTCCGGATTGTTGTTATCGATAACGCGTCAACAGACGACAGCGTGGAAGTGGCACGCCGACTTGCCGCCCAAGACAGCCGGGTTGAAGTCGTGTGCCACGCCAGGAATGTAGGGCCAATTGCGTCCTTCAACGAAGGCGTCGAGCTTGCGCGAGGAGACTACTTCATCCTTTTGTGCGCCGACGATCTCCTGACAGACGGCTCGCTCCAACGCGCCGTTGATGTCCTCGAAAGCAATCCTGGGGCTGCTTTCGCCATAGGGTCTGATCTCAGCATGATCGAGGGGAAGGATTTTGCCGAACCAAGTCAACCAGATGGATGGCGCGTAACGGCGGGTGCCCGGTTCATTGAAGACTGTTGTCGTCATCTGGGCCATCTGGGAGTGTCCCTGGCCTTGGGAGCGGTGCTGGTCAGGATGACTGCGCAAAAGGCGGTGGGTCACTACCGTGCGTCACTCGCGCACGCGCCCGATTTGGAGATGGTGCTTCGCCTCGCGCGGTTGGGTTCAATCGTGGAATTCGAGGGCGCGCTCGGTATCCGACGCGTGCACGCAGCACAAATAACGGTGGTCCACTTTTCGGACAAATTAACGCAATTGAAAGAACGAGAGGCGGTATTCGCCAGCTTCTTCTCGTGCGAAGGCGCTGCCATGCCGGCGGCATCGGGGCTTCGTCGCATGGCAATGCGCCGGGTTGCCGATGCCGCTTATTGGTCGGCAGTCTCTCATATTGTCCGAGGAAGGACCGCTTGTGGCGTCGAATTGCTTAGATATAGCTTTTCGCTGTCTCCGATATTGAGGCTGTTTCCGCCGCTGGGCCATCTTTATCGAACGAAGGGCGCCGTCAGACGGGCCTTGGCAGTGGTTTCCGGTCGGTCGGGCTCGTCCACCCGCCAAGTGGAGCATGCGGATACAGCATAGTGCTGATCAAATCCTGTCGAGTGCCACTTTAGAGAGGCGCCCGCCTCCCTACACCATTTGTGATGACAAGCTGCTATCAGCCACCTGGCCTGCCTTGCGGAGCCAAGACAGGAACGGGCCATAGCACACATCGCAGGAAAAGAGGCTGGCGAATACATGCGCGGTACCCTCGGATTTCTGACGCCGAAGTTCCACATTGCTCAACAGCGCGATGACCGCCTGTGCAAAGTCTGCACCACCATTGGCCACGATCGCTCCCTCATCAAGTTGGTGGGGGTCACCTGCGTCCACACCTATCGAGGTCGTCACGAGGGGGCGGCCGTAAGACATGGCCTCGGCCACCTTTATCTTGACGCCGGCGCTGCCGGAAACGAGCGGGGCCACGACAAGCTGGGCGCGCCTATATTCGGGAGCGAGGTCCGGGAGCGCTCCCACACACTCCAGGCCGGCCGCCGGCGTAACCTCACATGTGAAGGCGGCGGTTCCGACGATGCGAACCCTTGCCGTGGGGCATGAGGTTCGAACAGTTGGCCAGACCTCCTTCAGGAACCACGACAGTGCGGCACGATTTGGCTCTGTGGCATTCCCGACGAAGAGAACGATGGGCTCATTGCTGTCGGGTTGCTTTTCGTGATTGTCGAAGCCCATGCCAAGAGAGATCACGCGTGTCACCCCGAGATGGTTGCGGGCGTAGGAGGCGTCATCCTTGCTGTTGAAACCGACACACTCTGCCGCCTTCAGCGAGTTTGACAATCTCTTTTCCTCAGTCCAATTCTTGTCCGGGCCGGGGGTTGCGCCGGCCTCCCAGCGCGCTGCCCCGTTGCGGTGCTGAAGATGGCCAACAAGTGAGAAAACCCTGTGACCGTTGCAGGAGAGGCAAGGAGCGAAATGCACGGCATCGTGGAACAGTATGACGGCGTCCGGCCGTCCAGCTTCGATACGGTCAAGCACCCACTGAGTCTCTCCCTTGGAAAAGTTCTGGTCCGTCATTGGGGAAACAGGTGCGGTCTTCCGTCCAAGGAACGATCCGGCCAGATGCCCGGACCGAAGCAACTCCGTGGATAGAAATGTTCTCTGGCCCAATCTGATACTTCGACGAACCTGCCACGAAGAAAACTGCTCTATTTCATATACGCTCCTACAGACTGGACTCCTTCGGCCGCGCGCTATGTTGGATACATACCCGTGTACCTCGTGGCCGGACTTCAGGAGATATCGCCCGAACGCCTGGATATAGGCGCCGTCTCCGCCGAAGAACGCGTCGTACGGATAGCTATGGACGATTGCTATACTGGCCATTTGCCCTCCAAATAGCTTCTCTCTCGGGCCTTCGCCGGTCGAAGTCGCGGGCTGCGTCAAGCGCCGGCCCGCGCCTCGCCTCGAAAGCCCAGCAGCACATCCTGAAACAGCTTGAGCTGCCCCAAGACGAACAGCAAGACGAATGCATAGATACTGATCAGAACCAGCCCGCCAGCCGCGAGCCGCAGAAGCGAAGGAACCTCCGGGCCGAGATAGCGCTGCACTGCCAGCGCACCCACCGAGGCCACGATGCCGGCCATCCATGGCCTCATGATCGTCCGCAACAGATCCCCGACTGAAACCGGCGTTCCGTGCAGGCTCCACACCAGGTGTGGATAGAGCCAGAGCACCAGCGCCGTCGAGTAGCTCAGTGCAACGCCCTCGGGGCCGAAGGAGATTCCTGCGCAGTAGGAAGTGATGACGAGAGGGGCGATGGCGAAAGCCAGATACAGGCTGCGCTTCTGCTTGCCGGTCGAGATGAGCAGCCAATATGTAGGGTTGATGATCCCGAACACCAAGATGGTAGGCGTGAGCAGCCGGAAGATGGTCGCCGCCCCCGTCCATTGCGAGCCCAGCACCACGGTGATGATCTCATGTGCGAACAGGAACGAGAACATTGTGATGGGAACCGTCACCGCGATGACGATCGAATATCCCTTGAGGTAGAAGTTCCGCAACCGCGCGGGATCATGCTGCATTCGTGACAACGCCGAGAACAGTACCGCACCGACGGCGCTGTTGATGGTCGCCGTAGGGATGCCAATCAGCTGGAAGGCCCGGGTATACAATCCGAGCGACGCAGCGCCCCAGAGCCGCCCGAGAAGGACTTTCTCCACATTGTAGCCAATATAGACAACGAGGTTGTTCAGCGTGACGATTCCACCGAAATGCAAGAGCGAGCGAATATTGGCGCCGCGTCGAGGCCATCCAGGAATCCACCCGGTGGCGATCCAGCAGCCCAGGCTGTTGATTGCCGGCGAGATAAGTGTCGGGGCGATCAGTGCCCAGTAGCCGTAGCCACGCAACGCGAGCAGCACACCGGACAGGATGCCCACGCACAGGGCACCCGTTTCGATCGCGCTGAGTGTGACATAACGCAAGTCGCGCTCGATCAGAGCGGCATGTTGCACGCCGGCCGCGTTAAGCAGGAAAGCTGGAGCGACCGCGATGGCGATCCTGAGTAGACGCGGCTCATGGTAGAAGGCTGATATCGTGTAGGCACTCGCGGCGCAGAGCAGCGCGAGAAAGACCCCTACCAGTATGTTGATCCAGAACAGTGCCGAAACCTGGTCAAACGAAATCTCATGCTTTTGGATGGTAGCGGAGGAAAGCCCGGCGGTGGTGAAGACGTCGAAAATGCCTGTGAGTGCCACCACCATCGCGACCAGGCCGAAATCGTCAGGGCTGAGCAGGCGTGCCAGGATGGCAATATAGCCCACCCTGAGAATCAGGTTCACCCCCTGGCTCACCATCCTGGCGACGCCACTTTGAATGGCTTCCCTTTTAAGGTTGCGGGGTTCGCCTTTGGCACTGAGGGCCTTGTGGGTCATGTATCACTGGCTGCATACGCGCTTGTTTCCGTTTGAGCTGCCGTAGCATGCCCCATGTGAGCGATTGCCTCGCCAGGCACCCGTTCCAGCCAAATTTCTCGCCACCAGGGATAGACGGCTCTTGGGCACTGCATCCGGCAATCGCTATATCTCGAATTGCACCAGACTTTTTCCAGGATGACCGCCGGTCCCCTGAGCCGGTTGAGAAGTCCGGTCTTTTCATTGACAAACGCTGTTACTCGCGACCGGACCCTGAAAGTATGGTCGCAATAGGGGACCATCTCGGCGTCGAAATACAGGCCACGGTTCTTATTATCCGTGTCTAGGGTCTTGAGGATTTCTTCATAGGACTTAACCCTGATCAGCTCCCCCGGTTGGAGATCAAGCTTGATGGTTGGAACCGGCTGGCCGGCAGGTATCGATCCCCGATATCGTGGGAATGAAACGCCACCGTAAATGTGCTGCACCTTGTCATACAGCCAGCTGACAATCACGGAGAGCCTCCCGAGATGCAGACGGCCCATGTAGTGATAGATACTGAATACTGCTGCATAGATGAATCCGACCAGGAGACGCTTTTTGCTGGCATTTCCCGATGCATAGTCTTCCACATACTGCCGGGCATCCCACCAAGAAAGTGGGGTGGTCGCATCCAGAAGTTCTGTGGCTTGGCATGAGTATCTCGGACCACCTGAAAGTGGCTGGCTCTTGGCGCGCGTACCAGCCAGCACGTCGCTTTCCGTGCAACCTTTTCCATTCGCCGCGTTGGTTCGCGGCGCGATTGCCTCGTCCGAGGACGCCACAGGCCTGAGCCATGCCTCTTTCCAGAAGACCAGGCACGCTGCCTGACAACCTCCAAACGCGTTGCCGTCGCACCTCAGATTTTCAAGATGGATGCCTCCGGATAACTTGCGTCCGCCAGCAAAATTGATCGTGTCACATGTCTTGTGCGCGCGCTTGTAAACACGAAAGCGGTGACCACAATATTGAAACATCTGTGGCATGAAAGGAAGCTCCTCAAGTCGACCATTTCTGTCGAGCGTAAGAAGGATTTCTTCCTTGGACCGAATCTCTACCCAGTCGCCGACCCTCAGTGACATGCAGCACTCCCGTCCACAGCGCGCTCCGCAACCAATGTCATTTGCCTAGTGCCGTACCATAGCATCCCTGGAATCCGACAGCCGTCCCCGAATTAGCGGTAGCTACCTTCCACTTTTGACGGAGTGGAGCCATGGCTGTCACATCACTACGATCCTTCTCTCGGACCCGAACGGTCTCCGAGGCATTTGGGCGGGCTGGTAAGGGTTAGGTGCGGTCGGGTGGAGGCCAGTCCAAATAGGCTGTGCCATGACCACCGTCTAAAGGGGTAACGAGAGCCCGCGCTCAACCGTATGGGCAAATTGCGCGAAATGTGTGCAGTCCCCACTATCCCGGATCTCGAAATCGGGCAGGGAGGCTTGTTGCCGTGTCGTTTCGTCTCGCAATCGTTGCAGCCTGCCTGCTGGCAACAGCCGCGCCTGCATCAGCCGATTTCCTCTGGGGCATCAATGGCCATCCAATAGTCTCCTATCCGGGCATTCCGGTGGAAAGGCAACTCGACTTCATCAAGGATCTCGGCCTGAAATCGTACCGCGTCAACGTTTCAGGCGTGGACAACGCGGATATGCTCTCCAACCTCGTCGACGCCGGGAAGGCGAGAGGGATCGAGATCCTGCCCGTCATCACGCCTGCGGTCGCCGATCTGGACAAGGATAGTCCGGAAGAGCTCTACGCGAGCACCCGGAAACTGGCGGTCACCCTTGCTACCAGGTTCAAGAACGACATCCGTGTTTGGGAACTCGGCAACGAGATGGAAAACTATGCCATCATCAAGCCCTGTGAGAAACGCGACGATGGTTCGCAATATCCATGTGCATGGGGACCTGCGGGCGGAACAGGACCGCTCGATTACTACGGCCCGCGATGGGTAAAGGTGAGCGCTGTCTTGAAGGGCCTGTCCGACGGCATGACAGAGGTCGATCCGAGCATAAGGAAGGCGATGGGCACCGCCGGTTGGGGCCACACCGGAGCGTTCGTGCGGATGAAGCAGGACGGGATCGCCTGGGATATTTCTGTGTGGCACATGTACGGCGATGACCCGGAATGGGCGTTCCGTGAAATCTCGAGATACGGCAAGCCGATCTGGGTCACCGAATTCAACAATCCTTATGGAAGTCAGCGCAGCGAGCGCCAGCAGGCTGACGGCATCAAGCAGACGATGACGCGGCTCAGCGAACTCAAGGACAAATATAAGGTGGAGGCCGCGCACATCTACGAACTGCTCGATGAGGCCTACTGGGCCCCCGGCTTCGAAGCCAATATGGGATTGGTGAGGCTCGTGGCTCTCTCAGATGGCAAATGGCGGACCGGCGAGCCTAAGCCTGCCTACAAAACGGTACGGGACTTCACCCGCGGCCCCCTGCCGATACCCAAGCCCCATCGGGACTGCGACCCCGAGGCCGCGGCTGCGGACCAGTCCCTACCGGCGCGGCAGGCAAGTTTCGTCTACTGCCTCATTCTTGGCCGCAAGGGCGACACGGCCAGCGTCAATCAGTGGTCGGCGGCACTTGAAGACGGAGCGACCAAACTCCCCGACATGATCATGGAAATGATGCGCTCGCACGAATTCGAAACCAGATATGCCACGATCGGCCTGACAGACCGCGCCTATGTCGGGTTTCTATATCTGTTGCTTCTGAACCGGTCCGCGGACGGCAACGGGCTTGAAACCTATACCTATCAACTGCGTCAAGGCTCAATGACGCGTGAGGCCGTGGCCTTCGGAATCGCCACGTCGGCGGAGTTCAACACCGGACACGCCGCGATGCGCGAAACATCCGCGGTCGCGGGGCCTGGGTGAAATCGAACCAACAAGCGCTAATTGAGTCTCGGATCGGGAATGCTGATGACGAGGCCGATGGAAGCATCAGCGACGGTGATCAGAAGAAAATCCTCCGAAAGGATTAGGCTCGGACCACCCGAAAGGTGCACTGGCGGCAAAGGCTTCGTCCAACAGGGCATCCTGATCGCCTATTGGCGTTCTCCCTCACTGTTTTCAGCCCAAGTAGCCTTCTGGCGATCACTATCGGCTTGAGAGGTGCGCGATGAAAGTCATGGTAACCGGCCATCAAGGCTATATCGGCTCGGTGATGGTGCCGATGCTGTTGCGTGCAGGGCACTCAGTGACGGGCTATGACAGCGATCTCTACCGGCGCTGCACCTTTACAGCAGGGGGCCAGCGGGCTTCAATTGCTTCAATCCAAAAAGACGTCAGGGACGTAGATGCGCGCGACCTCGAAG
>NZ_RZRP01000830.1:0-2744 GCF_003997795.1 Mesorhizobium sp. M7A.F.Ca.US.005.03.2.1
ATCGAGGTCGCGCCGCCGACTGGCGAAACCATCGCTGCCGCGGCCGTTGCGGCCTCCGGCGCCGGAGCATCGCCGTCACCCAACGATCCGTGGTCGTCGCTTGCCGGTTATGCGCATTTCCACAGCGTGGCGCGACGCACACGTTTGAAGTTTGGCGAAGACGAAATCGTGGCGAAAGTTTCGGTGCGGTATGACGGGCGGTTCCAGGTGACGCTGGACAAGCCCTATGACGACACCAATTCGCATGATTTTCGCTCAACACCACGCCTCGCCCGCTGGCCAGGCCACATCACCGTGTTTGAAGGCGCCGTCGGCTACACCTTTACGGTGCCGGACCCGCTGGCACGGGCCGACGAGGCAGCGGCGGGTTCAGGCAGCCTGCGCGCGCCGATGCCGGGACTGGTCAAGCTGGTACGCGTGGGAAAGGGCGATGCCGTGATCAAGGGCCAACCGCTGCTGATCCTGGAGGCGATGAAGATGGAACATACCATCGCCGCGCCGCATGACGGCGTGATCGCCGAGATTGCCACCGAGGGCGCGCAGGTGACCGACGGGACAGTGCTGGTGCGATTCTTCGAGGAACAAGCCGCTTCGGCCGCTGTAGCCAGCTGACGGTTCGAAAGGCAGACTACAGGGCAAACAAGAAAATGGCCGGGGACGACCCCGGCCATTTCCCTATGCTATTCAGTCGCCGGGCCGGCGATTACTGCGCGATCGGCGCATATTTTCCGTCATGCCACTGGTTGATGTCGTAGCTGGCATTCTTGAGATCGCCCTTCTCGTCGAAGGTGACATTACCGACAACGGTGCTGATCGGCGTGCCGTTCTTCAGCGCCTCGGCAACCTTGGCCGGATCGTCGCTGCCGGCACGCTTGATGCCTTCGGCGAATGCCTGGATGGTGGCGTATGAGAACAGCGTGAAGCCCTCCGGCACGAAACCGCCGGCCTTGATCTTCTCGACGGCTGCCTTGGCTTCCGGCTTTGCCTGCGGATCCGACGGGAAGACGAACATGGTGCCCTCGCCGGCCGGGCCAGCGACCTGCCAGAATTCCGGCGAGGCGATGGAGTCCGGCATGATCAGCTGGAACTTCAGGTTCTGTTCCGCCGACTGACGCAGGATCAGGCCAGCTTCAGGATGGTAGCCGCCGAAATAGACGACGTCGGCTTTCAAGTCCTTGAGCTTGGTGACGAGAGCCGAATAGTCCTTCTCGCCAGCGTTGATGCCGTCATAATAGACCTCCTTGAGGCCGCCGGCATTCATCGTTGCCCTGACGGCGTCAGCCACGCCCTGTCCGTAGGCGCTCTTGTCGTGCAGGACGACGACATTCTTGCCGGCGAACTTCTTGGCGATCCATGGGCCGATGAAGGCGCCCTGCGCATCGTCGCGCGTATAAAGCCGCATGATCGTCGGCCAGCCGGCCTTGGCGGCCGCGTCGGTCAGCACCGGGTTGGAAGAAGCCGGGCTCATCATCAGCGCGCCGGCTTCGGCATAGACGGCCGAGGCCGGAATGCTCGAACCCGAGCAGGCATGGCCGTCGATGAACTTGACGCCATCGGCGACGACGCGGTTGGCAACCGACACCGCCTGCTTGGGATCGCACTGGTCGTCTTCGATATCAAGCTTGATCATCGAGCCGTTGACGCCGCCAGCGGCATTGATCGCATCGGCAGCGGCCTGTGCGCCCTGCTTGAACTGATCGCCGATGGTGGCGAGCTGTCCGGTCATCGGGCCAATCACCGCAAAGGTGATATCGTCGGCGAATGCGACCGGCGTGCTCATCATCAGGCCGAATATGGCCGCGTTCAAAATACTCAATTTTTTCATGATGGTAGAACTCCTCCACTCACGCGCGGCCGCCCCGGCCACGCTTCTTCCAGAGAGGCGGGACAATTTCATCCTTCATTCGGCCTGTCTAGGCGCATTGGCGCCGCTCGATTGGGCCTGCAAGACGTCATCCACGCAAAAAGCCACGCCAGCCTTGTTCCGGCTGGTCGTGGCTTTTTTGCCCGTCGAGCAATCTCCAGGCGCCCCCGCCCCTAAAAATCCCGCTCAGCTTCCCTGTGTCGCGCACGACTGGGCCTTGCGGCCTGCCGCGTTCTTTCGCTTGCCCTCGTGACCGTCTTGCGCGGCCTTCAATTTCGCCGGGTCCGGCCGTCTGTGCGGCCTTGATCCCGGAGCTTCCCTGTCTTCGATAGGCTTGTCTGCGATTGGCAGATTTCAGTGCATGGTCATCCATTCGCGGGCTTCGCGAAGCGCCGTGGCGATCTCGACCTTCGACATGGCCGCCGACAGTTCCGAGCGCAGTTCCGCGGCGCGGGCCGAGCCCTTGATGGCGGCGATGTTGAACCATTTGTGGGCGGCAACGACATCGGTCTCGCAATCGCGTCCGGTCGCATACATCATGCCCAGTTCGAAAAGGATGTCGGCCTGGGCAGTTGCCCCCATGGCGCCGAAACCTGCTTCAAGCATTTCAAAACGTGCCATTTCAATCCCCTGTTTCCGGCCCCTGTCAGGCTCCCGAGAGCTGCCTTCTTTCGTCCTTGGCGGCTGCTCTTCCGATGCTTTCGAGAATGCCGTGCAGGCTTGAATCCGTCGTTAAATGGCGTGCTTAATTTGAGGAAAACAAAGCTAAAACAAGAGGTAAACGCGGAAATTCGTTAAGGATACAAAGCCAGCAATTCAGCCTGCTTGCGTCAAATTTGACGAAAATTTCCCGATGCCAATTCAAGACTTCGCTAACCAC
>NZ_RZRP01000831.1:0-2743 GCF_003997795.1 Mesorhizobium sp. M7A.F.Ca.US.005.03.2.1
CGCCCGGATAATGCCAGCCGTCGCGGGTCAGGCATTTGACGGAGGCGATCCGTTTCTTCTCGTTCTTTTCGATTTCAATGCGTCCGCCCTGCGCGAGCAGGTGCAGGATGCGCTGTTTCCACAGCGCCGCGCGTCCTCTTGGACGCGCAAAGGACGCTGTGGCACTTATGATTTGGCGCATGATCCTTTCCGAAAATCGATACCGATTTTCGGGGTCGTGCGCTGCGCGAAATATCCATGTGAGAGTTTTCCGGGAAAACAAAAAATGCCGCCGCCGCGAAGCTTCGCGGCACGGGGTTTCAGGTTTTCTGCCCTGCCTCGCCAGGAGGTCAGGGCCTTACCGGGACTGAGCGTAAGTGGACATCCACTCTCCATTGGAATGGACCTCCTATAGGCGAACGCGGCTGAAAAGGCCAGTCCGCGGCTTTGCGCTTGTGTTTTTTGGGCGCTTGTCTCTTTTGGCGGTTTGCACTAGCGAAGTTGCACACCAAAGTGTGCGAAACACATTATCCGCAGTTCCAATACGCAGGCCACCATGTCCCTCATCGACACCCGCACGCCCGACGCCAAGCGCCTTGTTTCCGGTGCCACCGGCGACTGGGAGATCATCATCGGCCTCGAGGTCCATGCCCAGATTACATCGGAAGCAAAGCTGTTTTCCGGCGCCTCGACCGCTTTCGGCGCGGCGCCCAACGCCAATGTCAGCCTGGTCGATGCGGCGATGCCCGGCATGCTGCCGGTCATCAACGAGGAATGCGTCAAGCAGGCGATCCGCACCGGCCTTGGGCTGAAAGCGCAGATCAACCACAAGTCGGTCTTCGATCGGAAGAACTACTTCTATCCAGACCTGCCGCAGGGCTACCAGATCTCGCAGTTCAAGCAGCCGATCGTCGGCGAGGGCACGGTGATCGTTTCCGTTGGCCCCGATCGTCAGGGCGAATTCGAGGACATCGAGGTCGGCATCGAGCGGCTGCATCTGGAGCAGGATGCCGGAAAGTCGATGCACGACCAGCATGTGACCATGTCCTATGTCGACCTCAACCGCTCCGGCGTGGCGCTGATGGAGATCGTCTCCAAGCCCGACATGCGCTCGGCCGACGAAGCCAAGGCTTATGTCACCAAGCTGCGCACCATCGTGCGCTATCTCGGCACCTGCGACGGCAACATGGACGAAGGTTCGATGCGCGCCGACGTCAACGTTTCGGTGCGCAAGCCGGGCGGCGAGTTCGGCACGCGCTGCGAGATCAAGAACGTCAACTCGATCCGCTTCATCGGCCAGGCCATCGACTACGAGGCGCGCCGGCAGATCGCCATTCTCGAGGATGGCGGCAAGATCGACCAGGAGACGCGGCTGTTCGACGCCGCCAAGGGCGAGACGCGTTCGATGCGCTCCAAGGAAGAGGCACATGATTACCGCTACTTCCCCGATCCGGACCTCTTGCCGCTGGAATTCGACCAGGCCTATGTCGATGCGCTGGCCAAGGAATTGCCGGAACTGCCAGACGACAAGAAGGCGCGGCTGATCGCGTCGCTCGGCCTGTCGGCCTATGACGCCTCGATCCTGGTTTCGGAAAAGCCGATCGCCGACTATTTCGAGAAGGTGGCCGCCGGCCGCGACGGCAAGCTCGCCGCCAACTGGGTCATCAACGATCTGCTCGGGCAATTGAACAAGGCCGGAAAAGACATTGAAAACGCTCCGGTTTCTCCCGAGCAGCTTGGCGCGGTCATCGATCTGATCAAGGACGGCACCATTTCCGGCAAGATCGCCAAGGACCTGTTCGAGATCGTCTGGAATGAGGGCGGCGATCCGCGCCAGCTGGTCGAGAGCCGTGGCATGAAGCAGGTCACCGACACCGGCGCCATCGAGAAGGCCGTAGACGAGGTGATCGCAGCCAACCCCGACAAGGTCGAACAGGCGCGCGCCAAGCCGAGCATGGCCGGTTGGTTCGTTGGCCAGGTGATGAAGGTGACCGGCGGCAAGGCCAATCCACAAGCGGTCAACGACCTCGTCAAGACCAAGCTGGGCATCGAGTAGCGCGGTGTTTGTCCGCACCGCAGGTGAACGTGATCTGACGGCCATCCGGGCGCTGCTGGTCGAAACCTGGCACACGACCTATGACGCGGTCTATGGCCCTGATCGGATCGACCGGGTCATCGAGGATTGGTGTTCGCCGGCGAAATTGAGAGCTAGCCTTGAGCGGCCGAATGCCGAATTCCTGGTCGCAGACGACGGCAAGCGCATTGGCGGCGTCGCCTATGCCGAAAGCGTCGAAGGCGGCACCGTGGTCGACCTGCAACAGCTCCATGTCGCACCCGACCTGCAAGGCCGGGGCATCGGCGGGATGTTGCTCGATGAGGTGATCGAGAATTTTCCGGAAGCCCGCTCTCTACGCATCGAGGTCGTGGAGCAGAACAGGCGTGCGGTCGCCTTCTATCTGGCCAACGGCTTTGCCGAGATTGGCGGGGCCGACAATTATGGGCCGGCGCAGTCCGGGATTGCTGCGTTGATTCTTGAGCGGATGCTGACCGCCTGAGCGCTCGATGATCGCGCGATTGCATCACGTTGTTGCGAGTGGACCCTCGAGCGCACGGCTTTCATTTGACGGCGCAAATATCGAGCGCAAAGCTGTGGCCGCTGACCCCAGCCATGATCGGTGTTTGACCGGTGGCATGCGAGGCACCTTGGGGAATCGTCATGCCAAGCTTGCCGGAACTGATGCCGACACAGGTGTCGGACGAGACC
>NZ_RZRP01000832.1:0-2741 GCF_003997795.1 Mesorhizobium sp. M7A.F.Ca.US.005.03.2.1
GATGCCGCTAGCGGAACGGCCGTTCGTCTCGACGGTCACACCGTTGCCGGCCTGATTGACGTTGACCACGCCACCCTTGCCGCCAGTGCCGCCGCCACCGCCGATGGCGACCGAAATTGCAGGCGCTACGCCGATGGCGTAGCCGCCATTGCCGCCGCCACCGCCGACCGACTGGATCAGAATGCCATGCGCGCCGTCGCCGCCGTTTCCATCGACGCCGGTCTTGATGACGCCGCCAATATTGCCGGTCGCCGTATCGCCCTGGCCGCCACCGCTTGCCTTGCCACCGATCGACACGAGACCGATGGCGCCGCCGCCATCGCCGCCGCCGCCGCCCACCGACTCGACCAGCATGCCGATGGCGCCCAGGCCACTGGTGGTGATGTTGCCGGTGTTGGTCCCCGTGGCTGCCCGGCCGTCATTGCCATCCGTACCCGCGCCGCCACCGCCGACCAGACCTAGACCGCCACCGCCGTCGCCGCCGCCACCGCCCACCGACTGCACGACCATGCCGCTGGCAAAATCTCCCCGAGTTGTGATGGTCCCGGAATTTATCCCCTCGGCATTGCCGCCGATTGTCGGCACGCCCCCATTGCCGCCGTTACCCACGATACCGAAACCACTCGCACCATCACCGGCAACGCCGCCCGCCGACCGCACAAGCATACCCTTCGAGAAAGCCCCGTCCGTGGAAATGGAGCCGGCATTATCGCCTTTCGCGTCACCGCCGAAACCGCCATTGCCGCCATTGCCACCCTTGCCGGCACCGATCGCAGCGCCCAAGCCGCCATTGCCGCCGCGCCCTCCGCTGGAATTGACGGTGATGCCGTTCGAATTGACCCCGTGCGTGATGATATTGCTTTCGATCGTAGTGGTCACGGTCGCCGTGCCGCCATCGCCACCCCGCCCGCCGACGCCGCCCTTACCGCCTACCGCGATGGCGAATGCCCATGCGCCGTTACCACCATCCCCACCGCCGGCGTCGCCCGATATGCCGGGAGCATTGTCCCCCGATGTTTCGAGGGCGCCAGATGCGTTGTTTGTTATATCGACGGTTCCGCCCTTGGCGCCATCGCCGCCTTTACCACCCTTGATCTCCACAAAAGGCGGGACGGCTGTTGCATGGACAGCCGAGCCGCCATCGCCGCCGCGCCCACCCCGGGCGCTGCCAACGAAAGCGGCCTCCCCGGAGGTCGTGCGGCCGACACTATTCGTTCCCGTAGCCGGCGCCACCGGCGAATGGCCATCTCCGGCGTCAGCAGTACCGATTCCGTCATCACCATTGTCGCCCGGTGCACCATCCGTATTGATGGACAATTGCTGCGCATGGACCGGAGATTGAGCGTAAGGAAAGACCAGCCCCACCAGTGCCGTAGCGCAAAGCAATCGAGCTATCCGTTTGGGCAGAGTGGCGAGACATTGATTCGGCCGGCCGGGCAAACCCTTCTGAGTCGCCGCGGCATCACGAAGAACTTCCTCAGAACATGCCTTGGCTGAACCGTCGTCGGCCGATGCGCACGACAATACGGCAACGCGCTCTGTGAACAAAGCCATGCACTTACCCCCCATTTTACGGGGGCGCGCCTCAATGCCTGCTTGAGTCCGACGCCACCGCTATGCTCTGCTCATGCAATTGCAATAAGGATGCCGGCACTGTGCAATAAGGTTCAATGCATTAAAACAGGGCATCCGTATTCCCACTTGCGGAGCTCTGACTCAATTAGAATACATTAACTTATGCCGGATGAAACCAAAAATTTACGTGGGGAACACTGACCAAAGCCACCGACGTTTCATAGTCATCATATGATGACTATCTGCCGTTTCGCGGCCGAAATCGCAGAACAAAGCGATTGGACCGCCCGATTTCGTGATACTCGACCCGCTGGCCATGGCATCGACGCGCAAACGCCCTATATCAAAGGACAGAGTTTTTGCGCGGGAATGAACGGATGTCGGCACTTCGGCCATCAACGATCTTCACAGTGGCAATGCTGGCCACGGCAGTGCTGGCGGGCGTTTGCCTGCCGGCTTCCGCGCAAGCGCTCAATCCCGCTACCGGCAACAATGCGCTGATCCGGCAGAACGACCTGCAAATCCTGCAAAACAGGATACAGCGGCAGCAATATCAACAGCAACAGCAGCAGAATCGCGCCCAGGACCGCCAGATCTTTCAGCAACCGCCACCGGTCGTGCAGCAGCTCAAGCCAAGCTGCCAGACCCAGATAATCGGCACCACCGCCGTGAGCAATTGCCGCTGACATCAAGGCCTTTTTCGTTTATTTAGCCGACTTATGTATTTCGAGTGTCGTTGGCACATGCGAAAGTTTTGGTTTTGCAACGACGCCTTGTCGCGCTATGCGGCATTGCATCGACTGGATTGACGAATGGCAGCCACCAAGAAAAAGGCCGTACGCAAGGCAAAGAAGGGCGAGAGAATCCGCCAGGTGGCGGCTATTCCCTTCCGGCTGACCGCGCGTGGCGATATCGAGGTGATGCTGGTCACGTCGCGTACCACCAGGCGCTTCATCGTCCCCAAGGGCTGGCCGATGAAGGGCAAGAGCGGACGCAAGGCGGCCACCATCGAGGCGCAGGAGGAAGCCGGCGTGCTCGGCAAGACGCTGAAGCAGCCGGCGGGCACCTATTCCTACTGGAAGCGGCTGGCCAATCGCTTTGTCCGCGTCGACGTCATCGTCTACCTGCTCGAGGTGAGCGAGGAACTGGCCGACTGGCAGGAAGCC
>NZ_RZRP01000833.1:0-2730 GCF_003997795.1 Mesorhizobium sp. M7A.F.Ca.US.005.03.2.1
CAGCACCCGGCCGTCGGCATCGACCAGCGCGCAGGCGGCGACCAGCAGCAGGCGCTTGCCGGCAATCACGACATCATTCATGACCCGGCGGCCGGCGGTAGTGGTAGCGATAGACTTCCTCGAAGCCGAGCGAATGGTAGAGCGCCAGTGCCGGCACATTGTTGGCCTCGACTTGCAGCCAGGCTTCCCGTGCGCCCCGCAGCCGTGCCCATTTCAGTGCCGACAGGATCAGGTTGCGGCCGTGGCCCCTGTTGCGTGCCGACTTGTCGGTGGCGACTTCGAACAGGCCGGCGAGATCGCCGTCATGCACGCAGATCAGCGTCGCCAGCGCTTCTGATCCATCTTCGAGCGCGAACAGCCCGGCTTCGGGCTGGATGGCGCCGATGATCTCCGACAGGCCGGGGCGCAGCGAAACATCCGAACCGCTGACCTTGAGCGACGCGCCGATGAAGCGGCTGATGTCTTTCAGCGGGATCTGGTCCATGGCAGCGTCGAGTTGCGCATCGGCCAGCGGCAGCCGCATGACCAGCGACTCGTCGAACCGGCTCCATCCCTCACGGTCGAGATGGCCAGCAAGATCGGGACCCGACAACGGCGACATGCGGAATGTCAGCGGCCTGCCATAGGCATCGAAACGGCGGCTGGCCCGGCCGATACGGTCGGCAATGTGCTGGATGTCGCCGGGATCGAGCGGATTGACCGAGTTCAGCCGCTTGGCCGGATGGCCGGCGGTCAGCCGCACCACCCAGGTGCCGTCATAGTGGACGGCGGCCGCCGGCCAGGCGCGAAAGCCGGCCGCCTCGTAACGGCGAACGATCGCGAGCATGCTTGCCGGATGCCTGGAGCTCAAAACCGTCAGCTCCGGTAATCGCCATTGATGGCGACATATTCCTTGGTGAGGTCGCAGGTCCACACCGTCGCCTTGCCGCGGCCGATGCCGATATCGGCGCGGATGCGGATATCGTCGCGCTTCATGTAGGCCGACGTCGCGGCCTCGGAATAGCCGGGGTCGCGCTCGCCTTCATGCGCCAGCCTGTTGTCGCCGAACCAGATCGACAGCCGGTCGCGATCGGCGGGTTCGCCGGCCTTGCCGACGGCCATGACGACGCGGCCCCAATTGGCGTCCTCGCCGGCGACTGCCGTCTTGACCAGCGGCGAATTGGCGATCGACAGCGCGATGCGCTTGGCCGAGCGCGCCGATTTGGCGCCGGTGACGGTGACTTCGACCTGCTTGCGGGCGCCTTCGCCGTCGCGCACCACCTGCAGCGCCAGCGATTTCAGCACCTTGCCGAGCGCCCGGCGGAACGTGCCGAGACGGGCATCCTTGGGATCGGTTATCGCCGGCGCGCCGCGCCTGGCGGCCTTGCCGGTGGCGAAGATCAGCAGCGTGTCGCTGGTCGAGGTGTCGCTGTCGACGGTGACCGCGTTGAAAGTCTTGGCCGTGCCGCGCGACAACAGATCCTGCAGGACAGGGGCGGCGATCGGCGCGTCGGTGGCGATGAAGGAGAGCATCGTCGCCATGTCGGGCGCGATCATGCCGGCGCCCTTGGAAATGCCGTTGATGGTGACATCGGTGTCGCCGAGCTTGACGGTCGCGGTCGCCACTTTCGGATAGGTATCCGTGGTCATGATCGCCTTTGCCGCTTCGGTCCACAGCTCGGGCTTGCCCTTGCTGACCAGCCCCGCGAGCAGATGGCTGAATTTGCTGGTGTCGAGCGGCTCGCCGATGACGCCGGTCGAGGCCATGAAAACCTCCGCTGCCGTGCAGCCGGCCGCCTTCGCCGCCGCCTCGCCGGTCAGTGCGGTCGACTCGCGGCCCTTCTTGCCGGTGAAGGCGTTGGCGTTGCCGGAATTGACGACCAGCACCCGCGCCTTGCCCGCGCCGAGATTCTGCCGGCAGAAATCGACCGGCGCCGAGGGGCATTTCGATTTCGTGAACACGCCGGCGACCGCAGTGCCTTCATCGAAGACCATGGTCAAAAGATCGGTGCGGCCCTTGTACTTTATCCCTGCCTCGGCGGTGGCGATGCGCACCCCCTCGATTTCTGGCATTTTCGGGTATTTCTTCGGCGCAAGCGGCGAAATCGTCGTGGACATGGAGGCCTCGGGCGGGAAAAATCGCAAGGGAAGGCCGGTTTGCCCGATAGACCGCGCCGGCGCAAGGGCGTTTTCGTCGCTCTTGTCCGGGAGCTCGAACTCGCCCCTGGGAGCAGGGCTCCGAGACGTCGCAAGCCATGCAGTAGACATCGTCCGACGGCCGGTCCGGCGGTGTCAGCCAGTTTGCGCCGGCCGCGTTCATGTTAGTAGGAATTTATTCTTGACAGGGTGAGAGCAGCTATGCTACATTTTCGTCCATGGTGCTGATTTGCGCCAGTGACCCGCCTCCGGCGGGTTTTGCTTTTGGGGGCTCACCAACCGAGACGCCGGTAAGATTCCAGAAAAACGACCAACCCCTGCCCCGACCTTGCCAGCCTCCAGAAGCTTCAAAACGCGCCGTTTCGTTTGAGCGTCGGGTCACCTATATTGCCGGCGAAGTGTTTGGCGAGGACGACAGAGATGGCCGAGGACGCCGATCCGGCGCGCAGATCGATCGGTGCGCGGCGCAATCCCGACAGCGCCGAGGCCATTCTCCAAGCCGCCGAGACCGTGCTGGTCGAAGCCGGTTATGCCGGTTTCTCGATCGAGGCGGTGGCGCGGCGGGCCCGCGCCGGCAAACCCACCATCTATCGC
>NZ_RZRP01000834.1:0-2729 GCF_003997795.1 Mesorhizobium sp. M7A.F.Ca.US.005.03.2.1
AAGGCTGACGGCGCGCGTTCCGCCATGTCAGTATCTCGCCGACATGTGAAGTGGCTGCCGACATGTGATGCGCCTCGAGCGTTGACGTCTTTGGCAGCGGCGTCTTTACTTTAGGCTCAAAGGAAGCGGCCGATGAGCAATCCTCTAAAATCAACCCTGGCGCTCGCTGCCGCTTTGTTTGTGTCCGCTGCCGCCGATGCCTCGGCCGAGACTGCGCACATATTCTGGAAGGATCTGCGTCCGGCTACGCAATCCGCCGCCGAAAACGTCGGGCTGCCGATGATCGCGGCAAAATTGCCCGACCATGGCGAAACGCTGTCCGTCAATCTTCAGGACAAAAGCATTCAGCTAGCCGGCTACGCATTGCCGGTCGATCGCGACGGTGATCTTGTCTACCAGTTCCTGCTGGTACCCTGGACGGGTGCCTGCAGTCACATGCCGACGCCGCCGCCCAACCAGATTGTCCTGGTTACGCCGGCCCGTCCCTTCAAGATGTCCGAGGCCTATCAGCCTGTAGCGGTCACCGGCGCGCTGAAGCCGGACATGGAGAAGAACCAGCTGTTCATCCTCGACGGCGTCAGCATCATCCAGTCTGGCTACAGCGTGCGCAAGGCAGATGTGGTGAGCGTCGAGACCGTGCCGGATACGATCACTCTGCCGGTGAACTCACCCTGGAGTTTCCTCAACAAAAAGAAGAACTAAGCGGGATGACTTTATGTGACGTTCAGCTCAGGCAGCGTTGGCACCCGATTCCTTGTCCAGAACCATGTAGTCGAGCGGGATTTCGGTCGTGTACTTGATCTGCTCCATGGCGAAGGACGACGACACGTCACGAATTTCGATCTTGGCAATCAGCCGCTTGTAGAAGGCGTCATAGGCGGCGATGTCGGGCACCACGACGCGCAGGAGATAATCGACGTCGCCGCTCATGCGGTAGAACTCAACCACCTCGGGAAACTCCTGGATGACTTCCGAGAAACGCCGCAGCCATTCATGGCTATGCGAATTGGTGCGGATCGACACGAAGACGGTGACGCGCACATTGACCTTTTCATGGTCGAGAATGGCAACGCGCCGCTTGATGACGCCCTCTTCCTCGAGCTTCTGGATGCGTCTCCAGCAAGGCGTCGTCGACAGCCCGACTTTCTTGGCGACATCGGCGACCGCGAGTGTCGCGTCCTCCTGCAAGAGGCGGAGAATTTTTCTATCGAGGCGATCCATATCGTGCTCCCAAAGGAATAGAATGCCTATACTCTGCCTTATCCAGGCCTTTCACAAGAAAGAAATTCTGCTGATCGGGCAAAAAGCGAGTGATTTCTTGCTGAAAGGTCAGCCGAGGCGATAGCGGATTTCCGAACGCAGAAAAGGCAGCAAATCCATTTCAAACCACGGATTCTTCTTCAGCCAGCCCGTGTTGCGCCACGAGGGATGCGGCAGCGGCAGCACTTTCGGACCGATGGAATTCTCCCAGATGGAGCGCCAGTCCATGACCGTTTCCGTCAGTGAGGGCCGGCGCGCCGCACCCATGTGCCAGGACTGCGCGTAGATACCGATCGTCAGCACCAGATCGATCCGTGGCATAGAGGCCATCAAAGGTGCGCGCCAGGCCGCCGCGCATTCGCGCCTCGGCGGCAGATCTCCCCCCTTGGCATCCTGGCCGGGAAAGCAGAAGCCCATCGGGACGATTGCGAATTTTTCGATGTCGTAGAATTCGTCGCTCGTCACGCCAAGCCAGCTGCGCAGGCGGTCGCCGGAAGCGTCGGTGAACGGCATGCCCGACAGATGCACCTTGGTGCCGGGCGCCTGGCTGGCGATCAGGATCCGGGCGGTGGATGATGGGCGCAGCACTGGTCGCGGCTCATGCGGCAACGGCTTGCCGGCCGGATTTTCCACGCAGATGCGGCAGGCGCGGACCCTGGCGACGAGGTTTTCGAGTTCGGCAGTCATTCTCAGGCTGATGCGCTCGGCCGGCTGGAAACGGCTTGATGCCAGCGCAACACATTCGCGCACTTATCTGGTACCTTGATGCGTGCCGGCTTCATGAAATCGACAGCGATCAGGCCGGTGATGTCGGCGATCGAATAGCTGTCACCGGCGATGAACTCCCGGCTGCCCAGTTCGCCGTCCAGCAGCCTGAGGAACGCCACGGCCTTCGGCTTGTTGGCCTCACCCCATTCAGGGACCTGCGGGATTTCCCATTCCTTCATGGCCGGATGGATGTGCCGGAAGGCCTGCGTGACGCAGCTGAGTAAATTGAATTCCATCCGCCTCTGCCACATCTCGACCTGCGCCTTGCCGAGTGCGCCACGCCCGAACAAAGCGGGCTCCGGATGCAGTTCCTCGAAATAGCGGCAGATGGCGACGGATTCGGTGATGACGGTGCCGTCGTCGAGTTCCAGCACCGGCAGACGCTGCAAGGGGTTGCGCGAGCTGACCGCCTGTTGCCTGTGTTCCAACGCGCCCATATCGATGGGCACCTGCGCAACCTCGATGCCTTTCTCGGCCAGGAAAACGCGGACCCGCCTTGGATTGGGCGCCCGGCCACCGTCGAAGAGCTTCATTCCATCCTCCTGTTCGTCCTCGGTTCCAGTTCCAGGATGCGCATCACCAGAAGCGAAAAATCTCGCGCACGGCATCGCCGATCGACGCCAGTGTGCCGTGCTTCTTCTCGACGACTTCGCCGTGATGGCTGTCTCGCCAATTCTGCGGCTGATCGAACGTTCCCGCCC
>NZ_RZRP01000835.1:0-2723 GCF_003997795.1 Mesorhizobium sp. M7A.F.Ca.US.005.03.2.1
ATAGGGATGCGCAGCGCACGGGCGGTGTCGTGGATCTGGCGGATGGTGGCTTCGCCCAAGCCGCGCTTGGGCACATTGACGATACGTTCGAAAGCGAGGTCGTCGGCGCCTTGCGCGACGACACGGAAGAAAGCCATGGCGTCGCGGATTTCCAGGCGCTCGTAGAAGCGCGGGCCACCGATGACGCGGTAGTTGAGGCCGAGTGTGATGAAGCGATCCTCGAAGGCCCGCATCTGGAAGGATGCACGGACAAGAATAGCCATGTCGTTGAGATTGTGCTTCTGGCGCTGATAGGCCTCGATGGTCTCGCCGATGGCGCGGGCTTCTTCTTCGGAATCCCAGGCGGCGTGGACATTGACCTTGCCATCCTCGGGATCGTTGCGATCCGTGAACAGCGTCTTGCCGAAGCGGCCCTCATTGTGGGCGATGAGGTGGGAGGCGGCACCAAGGATGTGCGCGGTCGAGCGGTAGTTGCGCTCCAGCCGGATGATGGTGGCGCCGGGGAAATCCTTGTCGAAACGCAGGATGTTGTCGACCTCGGCGCCGCGCCAGCCATAGATGGATTGGTCGTCATCGCCGACGCAGCAGATGTTTACGGTGGCGCGGGTTTCGGCCGAAGAGCGCCCAATCTCCCCCGGCTTGCCTTGAGGCCTTTGCGCCAACAGCCGCAGCCACATGTACTGGGCGGTGTTGGTGTCCTGGTACTCGTCGACGAGGATGTACTTGAAGCGCTTATGGTATTCCTTCAGCACGTCCGGATTGGCGCGCAAGATGCGGATCGGGTGGCAGAGCAGGTCGCCGAAATCGCAGGCGTTCAGCGTCTTCAGCCGCTCCTGATAGGCCTTGTAGAGTTCGCGGCCCTTGCCGTTGGCGAAGGCGCGCGCGTCGCCCTCGGCAATGTCGGCGGGGCCTTGCCCCTTGTTCTTCCAGCCGTCGATCATCTGGGCGAACTGCTTGGCCGGCCAGCGCTTGTCGTCCAGCCCCTCGGCCTGGATCAACTGCTTGATCAGCCGCACGACGTCGTCGGTGTCGAGGATGGTGAAGTCGGAGCGCAGGCCGGCGAGTTCGGCATGTCTGCGAAGCAGCTTCACTCCAATCGAGTGGAAGGTGCCGAGCCACGGCATGCCCTCGACATTGCCTTCGCCGATCAGCACGCCGATGCGGATCTTCATCTCGCGCGCGGCCTTGTTGGTGAAGGTCACCGCGAGGATCTGCGACGGAAACGCCTTGCCGGTGGCGAGGATGTGGGCGATGCGGGTGGTGAGCACGCGGGTCTTGCCGGTGCCGGCGCCGGCCAGCACCAGAACCGGACCCTCCGTTGTTTCAACAGCTAGCCGCTGCTCCGGGTTGAGGCCCTTCAGATAGTCGGGTGCGTTGTTGTGTCCGCTGCGGGCAGCCATGGCGCGCGCGGCGATACCCGACGGGGCCGAGGGCCGCGCATTGGGTTCGTCGAAAAAGGGCATGTCTTCGGAAAAGCCGGACATCGCCCCCGAATGTAGTGATTCGGTGGGGAAAGACCAGAACTGTCTACGTTTTGTTCCGCTAAAGTGCTGGCGGCAAGGATGTACGGGCTGTTCAGGCCTTGCGGTAGCCGAGAGCGACGAAAAATCGCTGCCCTAACGAACGCGCCTCATCGGTCATCACGGCGCCGAGTGCCGTCTGCATCCGGTCGTAGTAATGGCTGCCCGCAGGGGACGCGAGAAATGCCGCGTAAAGCCTGAGATCGTCGAGCGACAAGTCACGATAGGCGAAAGCATTTCCTTCCATGATCCCCTTTTCGGCTTTTTCACGAAGGTTGCCGGCCTGCTTATGCACCAGCACCATTATCTGCTGATCCGATAAAGGCTGCCCGGCTGCCGCGAGCATTCCCGAAACCATCGCATAGCCCATGTTCAATGCGATCGCTTCAGCCATGTCCACGGCGCTGGTATCGTCGACGATTTTCCGGTACAGCGCGAGCCGTGCCGGATCTCCCGCCTGAAGTCCTCCAAGGATTTTCGGACCTTCGATCTTCTTGCGCCCCACGGCTTGCGGATCGGACGCTTGGATCTCCAGGGCTGTGACCCGCCTGCCCAATGGTGAATCGAAGAAAGCAGCCAGATCGGTGAGATCGACGGGCTGCAACCGGCCCGTCATCCGCGCCTCTACGGCTTTCTCCATCCTGTCAGCGTCAAAAGCGCCTTCAGCGGCGGCGGACAAGGCTTCCTTGACTTTTTCCGGCCCCGGCACGGATTTGATGCCGGCGACTATGCTTGGGCCGAGGCCGGCCAGCATCTCGTGGAAGCCGCTTGCCTTGTTGATCTCCTCGAGCGTTTGTGCCGACGCCGGTTGACTGCCAGCCATAAGCACGACGAAGCCGAACAGCGCGCCGGCAATGCGCATCCATGGCGGAAAGACGAAGGGCATGACTCGGTCTACTCCACGGTGATGCTGCGACGGAGACTGCTCGATAACCCGACCGCAGGCAAGATGAATTGCCACCTTGGCGTGTGGGCCAGCTTGACAGGCGGGGCGGGCAGGAGAAAGCTGTGCGCAGGGCAGGAACGGGACATCGGGCTGTCCTTGGCGTGGCAAAGCGCAACAGTCGAAGGAGTATCATCTTGGCTGTCACCATCACCTCCCTCATTCTTTTCCTCATCGGCCTGGCACTCGGCGGCGGCGGCATCCGCCTGGCGATGCTGGGCGGCAGCTGGTACTATGTCGTTGCTGGCCTTGCCTTCCTG
>NZ_RZRP01000836.1:0-2721 GCF_003997795.1 Mesorhizobium sp. M7A.F.Ca.US.005.03.2.1
AAGCATGGCCGTTCGCGGCCGAGCCGTCGATTTGCCGGGGAGCGATAGCATGAGCCTAGACAGGGATTGGGACTCGATCAGGCCCGAGCGCGGCTTTCGCGCCGCCGATGCGGGCATGGGCATATTGCGCATAACGCTTCTGTTCGGTTCGGCCGCGGTGGCGCTGGCGCTGATCGCAACCCCTTTCCTCGACAGCCAGACACGCTCGCTGTCGGCCCGTGACGGTTTCGGCGGGCTCGACATGGCGGCCACAGGCTCGATCGGCCATCGCGAAACCTACACGCTGCGCCGCAGCGTGCTGCAGCCGCAGCCGAGCTCGGTCTGCATCATCAGGTCCAATGGCCGGAGCAGCGGCGACTGCTGACATGGTTAAGAAATTTCGCAAAGGCGGCGGTTTCACCGCCTGTTAAGCCTTTGCCGTTAACCTTTCTTAACAGGTCGGCTGTAAGGTCCCGGACAGAGGGGTTGAGGCCATGAAAGCAGTGCTGCTGGGTTTTCTGAACGACGAGACCGGCGCCACGGCCGTCGAATATGGCGTGATCATCGCCGTGCTGTCGCTTGCCATCGTCGGCGGCATCGGTGAGGTCCGCGACGGGATCATCTGGCTGTTCAGCGACAACAACAGCAAGCTTGCGAACGCTTTCGCACCCACTCCCTGATCCGGCTTTTCCGCACCCTGGGGCAGGATCATTGCCCGTCGGGCGCCTCCAGGATTGTTTTCAGCGAGACCTTGGCCGACCCTGGCTTCAGCGGTTTTTGCTGCGAAGCGTCGGGCGCCCAGCCGGACATCCAGACAATCGAGAAACTTGCCCTGACGCGGCCGTCGGGGTCGGAAAACCGCTCGGCGTAGATTTCCGCCGCGCGGGCAAACAGCTTGCGCGAGCCCGGCCGCCGGCTGCGATCGGTGAGCGCATTGGTTTCGCCCATGGCCCGCAAATCCGCCATCAGGTTGAACAGGCTGGCATAGCGCACCGTCACCGTCTCGACGTCGGCGACCGGCAGAGCGAGACCGGCGCGCTGCAGCAGCGCACCGGCATCGCGCACGTCGGTGAACGGGGCGACACGCGGGCTGGCGCCGCCGTAAAGCTCGGTCTCGGCCGCAAGCAGGCTTTCGCGCAATTCGAAAAGCGTGCCGGCGCCGGCAAAGGCGCCGAGGAAAAGCCCATCCGGCCGCAGCGCGCGGCGGATCTGGATCAGCATGCCTGGGATGTCGTTCATGGCCTGCAGCGACAAGAGCGACACCGCCAGATCGAGGCTTTCCGGCTCGAACGGCACGGTTTCGAGCGGTGCGATCAGGCCGGCATCGCCACCGCTCAGGAAAGCCGTATCCGTCTCGACGCGGACAATGTCGGCGACCTTGCCGCTTTCAGCGAGCGTTTCGGCCGCCGCCGGCGTCTGGCAAAACAGCACGGCCGCCTTGCCGAACCGGCGCTCGACGGCGCCCAGCCGGTCGGCAAGGTCCTCGGCCGTGCGGCGCATGAGGAAGTCCGCGCCGTCGACCGGACGGGCAAGCGCGCGCCGCTTGTGCGTCAGCCACAGAGAGGTATCCATTATTGGCTGCAACGGGCAGATCCTTTGTTTGTCCACGCTCCGAGATCGTTGATATAGTGGCGCGCAGGAGCAACCACGTGGCCGATCCGATGCCCAAGATCAAGTCCATCGGGATCACGAACCTGGCCCGGTCGGTTGTCGGCTGGCCGGCGCGGATGCTGTTTCCGCCGGTCTGCGCCGGTTGCCGCCGGCATGTCTCGCAGCCGGGCGTGCTGTGCGGCGCCTGCTGGCCGAAGCTCAGGCTGCTGGAGCGGCCATGGTGCCCTGTCATGGGTACGCCGTTCACCCACCATATGGGCGAAGGCTTTCTGTCGGCCGAGGCGATTGCCGATCCGCCGCCTTTCGAGCGGGCGCGGGCGGCGGTCGCCTATTCCGGCGTTGCGCGCCAGATGGTGCAAGGGTTGAAATACCAGGATCGCACGGATCTGGCACCTTGGATGGCGCGCTGGATGATGCGTGCGGGTGCCGATCTCATCGCCGAGGCGGATGTGGTGGTGCCGGTGCCGCTGCACTGGCGACGGTTTTTCAGGCGGCGCTTCAACCAGTCGGCGGAACTGGCAAGGGCGGTCTCGGCACTTAGCGGATTGCCCTTCGCCCCGTCGGCGGTGCGGCGCGTGAAACTCACCCGCCAGCAGGTTGGGCTGGAGCGCGGCGAACGCGAGGAGAATGTGCGGGCCGCGTTCCGGGTGCCCGCCGAGGCGGAAATCGAGATCGCCGGCCGCAGGGTGCTTTTGATCGACGATGTCTACACCACCGGCGCCACGGTGCGTTCCGCCACCAAGGCGCTGAAAAGGGGAGGTGCGGCCGCCGTCGACGTGCTGACCTTTGCGCGTGTGTTGCCGGGGGACTTTCGGGCGGACGAGTCCGCGACTATATAAGTCGGCAACGAACAGCGGAAATTCGTCATGACCGATGTCACGATCTACACCCGCATGATGTGCGGCTATTGCACGGCAGCCAAGCGGCTGCTCGAGCGCAAGGGCATAGCCTTTACCGAGCACGATGCCTCCTTCTCGCCGGAATTGCGCCAGGAGATGATCTCCCGGGCGCATGGCCGCACGACCTTTCCGCAGATTTTCATCGGCGATACGCATGTCGGCGGCTGTGACGACCTCCACGAGCTGGAGGCCGAAGGCCGGCTGGACAAATTGCTCGCCAACGGCGCGACGA
>NZ_RZRP01000837.1:0-2716 GCF_003997795.1 Mesorhizobium sp. M7A.F.Ca.US.005.03.2.1
ATGGATTCGACTGTTATCGCGACATCGCTGCCGGCGATCGCCGTCGACATCCACACCAGCCCGATCGCGCTCAAGCTGGCCCTGACCGCCTATCTCGTCTCGCTGGCGATCTTCATTCCGATCAGCGGCTGGATGGCCGACCGTTTCGGCGCCAAGAATATCTTTCGCGCCGCGATCGCCGTCTTCATCGTCGGTTCGATCGCCTGCGCGCTCTCCGGTTCGCTGCCGGCTTTTGTGGTCTCGCGCTTCCTGCAAGGCATTGGCGGCGCCATGATGACACCGGTCGGGCGGCTGGTGCTGGTGCGCGCGACACCAAAAAGCGAACTCGTCGCGGCGATGTCCTGGCTAACCGTTCCGGCGCTGGTCGGTCCGCTGGTCGGTCCGCCGGTCGGTGGCTTCATCACCACCTATTTCACCTGGCACTGGATCTTCCTGATCAATGTGCCGATCGGCCTGATCGGCATCTGGCTGGCGACGCGTTTCCTGCCGGAGACCGAATCGATGGAGACGCCGCCGCTCGACTTCCTCGGCTTCGTGCTAAGCGGGTTGGCGGCATCCGGCGTGGTTTTCGGCCTGTCGGTGGTGAGCCTGCCCTATTTGCCGCCGGCCACCGGCCTTATCACCGTAGCGGTCGGCCTGCTGTCGGGCGCGCTCTATCTGCTGCACGCGCGGCGCGCCAAAAATCCCTTGCTGGCGCTCGAATTGTTCCGCAACCAGGTGTTCCGCTCCTCGGTGCTTGGCGGCGGACTGTTCCGCATCGGCATTGGTGCCGTGCCGTTCCTGCTGCCGCTGATGTTCCAGATCGGTTTTGGGCTGACGCCGTTCCAGTCCGGCATGATCACCTTCGTCTCGGCGATCGGCGCCATCGGGATGAAGTTTGTCACCGCGCTGATCTTCCGCGTCGCCGGCTTCCGCCGCGTCCTGGTTGTCGGTTCTCTGGTCGCCGCCGCCTCGATCGCCATCAACGGCCTGTTCACACCCGACACACCCTATCTCTTGATGCTGGCCATGCTGCTCGTCGGCGGCTTCATCCGCTCGATGTTCTTCACCGGCGTCAATGCGCTCGCCTATGCCGAGGTTTCGGCTGAAGACACCAGCAAGGCGACACCGATCACGGCGGTGTTCCAGCAGTTGTCGGTCGCGCTCGGCGTGGCGCTGGCCGGCGGAATCCTGGAAGTGTCCACAAGCCTGCACGACCGGTCACTGACGCTGGCGGATTTCCACACCGCGTTTTTCGTCGTCGCGGCGATTTCGGCCGCCGCGTCGCTGTCGTTCATGCGGCTGGCGCCCGATGCCGGCAACGCCATCTCCGGCCACGGCCGCCTGACCACACCCAAGACGCTGGAAACGAGCACGGCGGGGAAGTAGTTTCCTCTTGCCTTCTCCCCTGTGGGAGAAGGTGGATCGGCGCGAAAGCGCCGAGACGGATGAGGGGTGTTCCAGCGGAGTGAAACGTTGGCGCTCCCTGGAGCTCATCCGTCGCCTTCGGCGACACCTTCTCCCAGGGGAGAAGGAAGATCTCGCCCTTTGAAATCCTTGGCCAAGAGATAAAGCTCGACCGATTCATCCCGCGACGCCGGCGGCTTGACGTGATGGACCGAGCGGAAGTTCTTCTTGAGCATGGAGAGCAGTTCGTTTTCGGCGCCGCCCTGGAAGGTCTTGGCGAGGAAATGCCCGCCCGGTTTCAGGACGGAGAGCGCGAAATCGGCCGCCACCTCGCACAGATGCATGGTGCGGATATGGTCGGTCCGCTTGTGGCCGGTGGTCGGTGCCGCCATGTCGGACAGCACGATATCGGGATCCCCACCCAGCGCCTCGGCCAGCTTCTGCGGCGCCTGCGGATCGAGGAAATCCATCAGCAGCACCGGCGCGCCGGGCACGGCGTCCATTTCGAGATAATCGATGCCGATGACATGCGGCTTGTCGGCCGTCGATTTCGTCCGCGCGGCGGCGACCTGGCACCAGCCGCCGGGGGCGGCGCCGAGGTCGATCACCTTCATGCCGGGTTTCAACAGATGATGCTTGTCGTCGATCTCGATCAGTTTGTAGGCCGCGCGCGAGCGATAGCCGTCAGCCTTGGAGCGCTGGACATAGGGATCGTTGATGTGGCGCTGCAGCCAGCGGCGCGACGATTCCTTCAGCCCGCTCTTCTTCTTGATCCGCGTCTTCAGCACACGAATGCTGGCGGATCCTGGTTTTTCCGGTTTCTTGGTCATTGCTTATTTCTTCGGTTCGGGCTCACGCTCTGCCACGCCCATCGTTGCGCCAGACGCCATCATCGGCCATCAGTTCGCTTAAAATACCTTCGCGCAGGCCACGATCGGCGACTCGCAGCCGCTCGGACGGCCACACGGCGCGGATCGCTTCGAGGATAGCACAGCCGGCCAGCACCAGAGCGGCGCGATCGGCACCGATGCAAGGGTTGGCGCAGCGCTGCTGGAAATCCCAGCCAACCAGTCTTTCGACCATGCGATCGACGCTGTCGCGGTCCATCCAAAGCCCGTCGACACGGCGGCGATCGTAGCGCTCGAGCTCAAGGTGGACACCGGCCAGCGTCGTCACCGTTCCCGACGTGCCCAGCAGATGAAAATTCGGGCTGGCCTTGAGATGGCTCAGCCGGTCGCGACCGTCGAAGTTGGCCAGCCGGCCGGCGACATCATCGACCATGGCGGCGAAGATCTCGCGCGTCCCCGTGCGGCCGCCAACGCGCCCGGCC
>NZ_RZRP01000838.1:0-2715 GCF_003997795.1 Mesorhizobium sp. M7A.F.Ca.US.005.03.2.1
CTTCACATCCCTGTCATGTCGGGCTTACAGTATCCGTGCCGTTCGGGTCTAGAACCAAGGAGGTGAACACGTGACGGTTGCCGTATCTCCGGATGGGCTTCCAGCACTGGTGCTGAATGCGGATTACCGTCCGCTCAGCTATTACCCCTTGTCGCTCTGGTCGTGGCAGGACGCCATCAAGGCGGTGTTCCTCGACCGGGTGAACATCGTCGCCGAATACGAGCACGCCGTCTCCTCGCCGACCTTCTCGATGAAGCTGCCGAGCGTTGTCAGTCTTAAGGCCTATGTGAAGCCCTCCAGGCACCCGGCCTTCACCCGCTTCAACGTCTTCCTGCGCGATCGCTTCCAGTGCCAATATTGCGGCACGCCGGAGGACCTGACCTTCGATCACGTCATTCCCCGCCATCGCGGCGGCGCGACGACGTGGGAGAATGTCGTTGCCGCCTGTTCGCCGTGCAATTTGAGGAAGGGCGGCATGATGCCGGCGCATGCCAAGATGTGGCCGCTGCAGAAGCCTTTCCAGCCGACGGTGCACGATCTGCACAACAATGGCCGCCTGTTCCCGCCCAACCATCTGCATGAAAGCTGGATGGATTATCTCTACTGGGATGTCGAACTCGAACCATAGAGTTCGGCACAAATCCGCCATGCTGGCCGCCTGACGCAGCTTTCTGCGCTTCCGGTGCTCACGTACTTCAGTACGCTCCGCTCCGGTTCTCGAAAGCCGCGCCTATCCGACTCAGCCCGGCGAATTTTTGCGCGAACTCTGCGTCACGCCGTTCAATCGAATTGGCTTAGTCGCGGGTGAGGGCGCCGCGGAAAGCGACGGCGGCGAGGATCAGGCTGGCGATGGCGTTCCAGCCGGCCAGCGACAGGCCGAGGATGCGCAAGGCGGCCTTGTCGCAGGATGGCGGCACGAATTTGTCGAGCGCGTCGAGCACGCCCTTGCCGCCGGTGTCGACCGGCCCGGCGCCCGCCGTGCAGTCGGTCGGGCCGGCCCACCACTGCCATTCGACACCGGAGTGGTAGACGCCGAGATAGAGGCCGTAGAGCATCAGGATGCCGCCGACGGCCAGCAGGCCGCGCGTCAGCCAGCTGGGTGCGTGCAGCATCGACGCAATCACCGCCAGCACCATCAGCGGCACGCCGATATAGTAGGGCGTGCGCTGTTCGAGGCAGAGGTGGCAGGGGATGTAGCCGCCGAGATACTGGAAGCCGAGCGCCGAGCCGACGGTGGCGGCCATGGCGACGGCGAGGAACAAGGCGGTCAGCGTGCGCTGGCGTCCGGTGTCGGCATTCATGGTCGCTGTCATTTCAATCGGTCCGTCCGGCTCGCAATGGTAATGTTCAGAACGCGTATTTGACCAGGATATAGAGCAAAATCAGGGCAACCGCGCCGGCGCCGGCGATCAGGCCGAGGCGCTTTTCGATGAATTCGCGGATCGGTTCGCCATAGCGGCGCAGCAGCCAGGCGAGCAGCAGGAAGCGGGCGCCGCGGGCCACGATCGCCAGTACGATGAACAGCAGCAAATTGACGCCGATGACACCGGACAGGATCGTCACCACCTTGATCGGCGGCAGGTGGGCGGCACCCGATGTGATCAGCATCAGGACGATGAAGCCGACGCCGGCGCCCGCGCGCAGTTGCTCGAACTCGTCGTACTTGCCGTAGAATTCGAGGATCGGCCTGGCGACCGCGTCATAGGCATAGTGGCCGATGAACCAGCCGGCGATGCCGCCCAGCACCGAGGCGACGGTGGCGATCAGCGCATAGCGGTAGGCGCGGTCCGGCCGCGACAGCGCCATCGGCAGATAGAGCACGTCGGCCGGCACCAGGAACACCGAGCTTTCGACGAAGGCGATGAAGGCCAGCCACCATTCGGCGGATTTGCGGGCCGCCAGCGACAGGGTCCAGTCGTAAAGTCCGCGAAGCATCGGCACTCCTAATGCGTGTCGTTCAATTGCAGGCAGGTTGGGGTGTAACGGCATGCACAGAACAAAGACCCAGCGCACGCCATCCGTCCCCGCAGACGTGCCGCGCTTTGATGCGCCGCCTGTCTAGAAAGATTTTCCGCGCTGCACAATGGCAGCCCCGTCACGAAATCGAAAGGCGCAGTTTGGTCGCATCCGAGGCGACGAGGAATTGGCCAGTTGACGAACAGGCCTCCAACCGTATAGTCCCGCGCCATCCAGGCCGCCCGGCCTGAGCCCCTATGGCGGAATTGGTAGACGCGCTCGACTCAAAATCGAGTTCCGCAAGGAGTGCTGGTTCGATCCCGGCTAGGGGCACCACCCTTCGCTCTCCGAGCTTCGGGTGGCGGGCCACTCGAAGTTCAATAGACGAAGGGCGTCACGGTCGCTTTGGTTCCCGATACGTCTCAGCAGGCGATCAACACGCTTTGCGCGCCACGCTGGGGTCGCCGTCATTGGCTGGGCCGATCTCGCCAGCTGCCAGCAATTCGTCGAATGTCCGTTCTAGGTCGGCGCTGTCATCGGCTGCCGGTCCGCTGGGCGGATCCTGGCGTGTCAGCGTTTCCAGCCTTTGGTGAAGCTGGCGGTTCTCGTTGCGGCAACGGGCATGCGCGAGTTCGTCGGTCATGCCGCGCAAGCGGAGATCGGCGAGTTGAACCTTCACCGCGCCACAGTCCCGGCGCGCCGCGTCGCGCTCCTGGCGTAATTTCGCAATCTCGGTTTCCGAGGTTTGGCGCCGAGGAC
>NZ_RZRP01000839.1:0-2710 GCF_003997795.1 Mesorhizobium sp. M7A.F.Ca.US.005.03.2.1
GCCGAATGCAACGCGGCAACCCCGGCGCAATCGGCGAGCGGATCGTTGCCGGTCTCGTCGATGACGAGCCATTCGTCGGGGCCGAGCCACAAGGCGATACGTCCGGCCTTCGAGGCGGATGTCTTCGGCTTTTTCGGCAAGGTCACGCCGAGCGCCTTCGAAAGCGCCGCGACCGACGCCTCCGGCGCACGCAATGAAATCCGCTGGGCCGGCGGCAAGACCTCGACCTTGGCGCCGGCAGCAGTGGTGCTGCGTCCAGCCAGCGCCGGACGGCGTTCCACCGAAGGCGATGCAGCCGGCGTCGTCTTTCTTGCAGCGGCCTTAGCCATTGAGGCGCCCTCCCGTCTCGTCGAAGAACACCATGCTGGTAACCTCCACTTCGATCACCCCGTTCGGCATCGGCACGTAGAGGGTCTCGCCCATCCGGTCGCGGCCGCCGGCGACCAGCGCCAGCGCGATCGAGCGGCCGCAATTTTCCGACCAGTAGCTCGAAGTGACATGGCCGATCATCTTCATCGGGATCGCCTGCTTCGGATCCTCGACGATCTGCGCGCCTTCTTCGAGCACCACCTTGGGATCTTTGGTCTTGAGGCCCACCAGCTGCTTGCGGCCCTTGGCGACAAGGTCCGGCCGAGTCAGGCCGCGGATGCCGACGAAATCGGTCTTCTTCTTGCCGACCGCCCAGTCGAGACCGGCATCGTTCGGCGTCACCGTGCCGTCAGTGTCCTGGCCGACGATGATGTAGCCCTTTTCGGCGCGCAGCACGTGCATCGCCTCGGTGCCGTAGGCCGCCGCGCCATGCTTCTGGCCTTCGGCCCACAGCGCTTCCCAGACCGCCTGGCCGTAGTCGGCAGGCACGTTGACCTCGAAGCCCCGCTCGCCGGTGAACGACATGCGGAACAACCTCGTCGGCACGCCGCAGATCTTGCCTTCGCGCACCGACATATGCGGCAGCGCCTCGTCCGACATGTCGATGCCTTCGACCAGCGACGCGATGATGTCGCGGGATTTTGGTCCCTGCACGGCGATGACAGCCCATTGTTCGGTGATCGAGGTCAGCCAGACATTGAGATGCGGGAACTCGGTCTGGAGATAGTCCTCCATGTGGTTCATGACACGCGGCGCGCCGCCGGTCGTCGTCGTCACATGGAAACGGTCGGGCGCCAGCCTGCCGACGACGCCGTCATCATAGATGAAACCGTCCTCGCGCAGCATGATGCCGTAGCGGCAGCGGCCGGGCTCCAGCTTCTCCCATGGGTTGGTGTAGAGCAACTCCATGAATTTCGCCGCGTCAGGACCGACCACTTCGATCTTGCCCAGCGTCGAGGCGTCGAACAGGCCTGCCGTCTTGCGCACGGCGACGCATTCGCGGTCGACAGCAGCATGCATGTCCTCGCCCGCCTTGGGGAAATACCAGGCGCGCTTCCACTGGCCGACATCCTCGAACACGGCCCCTTGCGCCTCGGCCCAGCGATGGATCGCCGTTTTGCGCGTCGGGTCGAACAGCGGCCCACGCGCATGGCTGACGATCGCGCCGAAGGTCACCGGCGTGTACGGCGCCCGGAACGTGGTCAGGCCGACTTCCGGGATTGGCTTGCCCAGCATCTCGGCGGCAATCGCCAGGCCGTGCATGTTGGAGGTCTTGCCCTGGTCGGTGGCCATGCCGTTGGTGGTGAAGCGCTTGACGTGCTCGATCGAGCGCATGCCTTCATGCACCGCCTGGCGGATATCCTTGGCGGTGACGTCGTTCTGGAAGTCGACGAACGCCTTGACCGTGGTGTCCGGCCCGGCGCCGGGGGCCGCGCCCAGCATGCCACGCGACCAGCTCTCCGAGGCGTCGACCTTCGGCTTGGTACCCTTGGCGGTTTTGGCGCCGGCATCCTTGGCCGCCTTGGCGCCCGCCGCATAGGCCTCGTCGATTGTTGCAGAAAGTCCATCGGTGCCGTTGCAGGCACCGACCGAGACGCAGTCCTGCGCATAGGTGCCCGGCACGAAGCGCTTGGTCTCGTCGTTGAAGGCGACCTTGCCGCGCGACTGCGAGAACAGATGCACCGACGGCGTCCAGCCGGCCGACATCAGGATCGCGTCGACTGGAATGGTGCGTTCGCCGCCGCCATTCTTCGGCTGCACCGTCATCGAGGAAACGCGCAGCTTGCCGCCGGCGCGGATCACCGCGCGGCCGAAATTGACCTCGATGCCGAGCGCCCTCGCCTCGTCGATCACCGGTCCGGTCGGATTGTCGCGCAGATCGACGATCGCCGCCACGTTGACGCCGGCCTTCTTCAGGTCGATCGCCGCCGCATAGGCAGAGTCATTGGCGGTGTAGACGCCGACATTCCTGCCGACCGCGACGCCATAGTGGTTGAGATAGGTGCGCGCCGCGCCCGCCAGCATGATGCCCGGCCGGTCGTTGTCGGCAAACACCATGTGGCGCTCGATGGCGCCCGAGGCCAGCACCACGCGCTTGGCCCTGACCTGCCACAGCCGCTCGCGCGCCAGATCGTGGCCGGGAGCCTTCAGATGATCGCTGACACGCTCGACCAGGCCGACGAAATTCTGCGCGTAATAACCGAACGCCGTCGTGCGCGGGAGCACGCGGACATTGTCCATCGCAGTGAGTTTCGCCACCGCAGCTTGCGCCCAGGCAAAACCGTCCTGGCCGTCGATTTTCGCGCCGCTCTCGAAACGCAGGCTGCCGCCGAACTCGGCC
>NZ_RZRP01000083.1:0-12552 GCF_003997795.1 Mesorhizobium sp. M7A.F.Ca.US.005.03.2.1
ATGCAATGGTGCGGCTTGCCATGCACAGATGTATGTCATGGGCACGGTGCTGCGCCACGGCAATGAATCGCAGAAGCAGCGCTATCTTCCGCAAATCGCCTCCGGACAATTGAGGCTGCAGGCGTTCGGTGTGACCGAACCGACCAGCGGCACCGACACCACTTCAATCCGTAGCTTCGCGCGCAACGACGGCGATTACTACGTGGTCAACGGCCAGAAGATCTGGACAAGCCGGGCGGAACATTCCGACCTCATGTTGCTGCTCGCGCGCACCACCCCCAAGGATCAGGTGGCCAAACGGACCGAAGGCCTGTCGGTGTTTATTCTCGACATGCGGGAAGCGCTCAAGCAGGGTCTCTCAATCCGGCCGATCCGGACGATGATGAACCATTCCACGACAGAGGTCTTTTTCGACAATGTGAAAATCCCTGCCGAAAACCTGATCGGTGAGGAGGGCAAGGGCTTCCGGTATATCCTCTCCGGGATGAATGCCGAGCGGATCCTGATCGCCGCCGAATGTGTCGGCGACGCAAAGTGGCTGATCAACAAGGCTTCTACCTACGCATGCGACCGCAATGTCTTCGGCCGGGCCATCGGCGCCAACCAGGGCGTCCAGTTTCCCATCGCAAGGGCTTACGCCAACATGCGTGCAGCCGAACTCATGGTCCGCGAAGCCACCCGGCTCTATGAGGCCGGCCAGGACTGCGGCGCTGAAGCGAACATGGCCAAGATGCTGGCTGCTGATGCTTCCAACGAAGCCGCCAACGCCTGTATCCAGACGCATGGCGGCTTCGGGTTCGCCGAAGAGTATGACGTCGAACGCAAGTTTCGCGAAACCAGGCTTTACCAGGTTGCCCCGATCTCGACGAACCTCATCCTGTCCTATCTCTCCGAGCATGTGCTCGGGATGCCGCGTTCGTACTGACGGTCAGGGCCAGTGGACACGACCCAGCAGGACTTATCGGCGCAATGGCATGGCCGTCAGACCGAAAGCATCGATGTTGTTTCGGAGCGCCTCGTAGAGAGCTTCTGCGCCGTTTTTGAACCCCATCTAGCGCCGCTGCCCGCAGATACCGCCCCGTTGGGCATTCATTGGTGCCTGTCGCCGGCCATTGCCGGAATGGGACAGTTGGGGGCTGACGGTCACCCCGCCAAGAATCTGTCTTTGCCGCCCGTGCCGCTGCCGCGCCGCATGTGGGCTGGCGGTGAGCTACAGGTGCATGATCACCTTAGAGTTGGTGACAAAGTCCGCAAGGTCTCTACGATCCAGGACATAGTGCGCAAGCAAGGCCGATCCGGTGAACTCTGGTTCGTCGCGGTCGGCCACACGTACCATTCCGACCGTGGTCTCGCCCTGAGTGAACGACAGGACATCGTCTACCGGGAAGCCGCGGGATTGGGGAATGGCGTGTCTCGAAACACCTCGCCGGCGGCACCCACGACAATCCGGCCAGCAGCGCAAGTGTGGTCTGTCATTCCTTCGTCGACGTTGCTCTTCCGCTATTCCGCGATCACCTTTAATGGTCACCGTATACACTACGACTGGCCTTATGCGACCGAGGCTGAAGGCTACGAGGGACTGGTTGTCCATGGCCCCCTCCAGGCTACGCTCCTTCTCAACCTCGCGGCGTCCCAAGGCGTCGCTATACCCCTGACGTTTCGCTACCGCGGGATAGCTCCGGCGATCGCGGACCGTGCACTGACCGTCAGGGCCGGCGTCGATGGTCGGCGCCTCTGGACACAAGGCGAGGGCGGCGCGGTGCACATGGAAGCCGATATCGATAGGGGTATGGCCTGATGTGTACACAGGGCAACGTGCATTTTACGTCTGTCGCGCCTTTGTTCGTTCCGGCCGATCGGCCAGAGCGTTTTGAAAAGGCCGACCGGTCCGGAGCCGACACGGTCATTATTGATCTTGAGGACGCTGTTGCGCCTGCCGCCAAGGATGGCGCCCGGTCCAATCTTCACCATGCCCTGACATTGCGGAACCCCACCTACGTCCGGGTGAATGGCCAAGACAGCAGCTGGTATGCTGCCGACCTTGCTGCGCTCAGGACACTCGGGCTTCGGCGGATCTGCCTGCCGAAAGCGCAGTCCGCAGCGACCCTCGACGCGGTGGTTCGGGTTTTGGGTGGCGACATCGAGATCATAGCGCTGATCGAGACGGCGCGGGGGCTGGAAGCGGCGGGGGCGTTGGCCGCTCATTCGCATGTCGCCAGGCTGGCCTTCGGACCTGCGGATTTTGCGCTGGACTTGGGGGTTCCCGCCTCTCATGACCTCAAAGCGCATGCCATGATGCGGCTGGCGGTGGCGAGCAGGGCCGCCGGCAAGCCCCTGCCGTTGGATGGCCCATCCTTCGAGGTCACGGACGCCGCCAGACTGGCCACCGAATGCCGGCAGGCCTTGGATCATGGGGCCGGGGGGAAGCTTTGCATACACCCTGCCCAGACTTCCCATGTCAGCTCGGCTTTCCAGCCGAGTGACGAGCAACTGCGCTGGGCGCAGCGCGTCGTCGACGCGGCCCGGGACGGCGCAGCGCGCCTTGTCGACGGCAGGATGATCGATGCTCCCATTGTAGCCCAGGCCTGGGCACTACTCGCGCGGGACCGTTCGCAATTTAGTAAAGGTGTCTAACCATGGCCGTATCAGCGACACTCCTCAACAAGATCAAGGACAAGGATCTGATCCGGGAAGCGGGATTGATCGGCAAAGAGTGGCTCGGCCAGTCCCGGTCCGGGCAAACCTTCGAGGTGACCAACCCTTCAAACAGCGAAGTGCTGGCCACGCTGCCCGATTTTACCCGAGCCGAGATCGCCAAGGCGATCGATGTCGCCTATGTCGCCCAGAAGGAGTGGGCTGCCCGCACCGGCAAGGAGCGCGCTGCAGTCATTCGGCGCTGGTACGATTTGACGATCGCCAATCTCGATGACCTGGCGACGATCCTGACCGCTGAAATGGGGAAGCCGTTTGCCGAGTCCAAGGGCGAGATCCTCTACGGCGCGTCCTACATCGAATGGTTTGGCGAAGAGGCCAAGCGCGTCTATGGCGACACCATCCCGGGGCATGCCCGTGACAAGCGGATCGTCGTGATCAAGCAACCTGTAGGGGTTGTCGGCGCCGTTACACCCTGGAACTTTCCCTCAGCGATGGTAGCGCGCAAAATCGCTCCGGCGCTGGCGGCAGGTTGCTCGACCGTCTTCAAACCGGCAGCCCTGACACCACTCTCCGCCCTGGCGCTGGCGGTACTTGCGGAAAGGGCAGGGGTGCCGGCCGGACTGGTGAGCATTGTCCCGATCACGAAAAGCTCGGACTTCGGCGATGAGGTTTGCGAAAACGAGAAGGTCCGCAAACTCACGTTCACCGGGTCGACCGAAGTCGGCCGCACTCTCATGGCGCAAGCCTCCGCGCAAGTCATGAAACTGAGCATGGAACTGGGCGGCAACGCGCCCTTCATTGTCTTCGACGATGCCGATGTCGATGCGGCCGTCGAAGGAGCCATCGTCTCCAAGTTCCGCAATGCTGGCCAGACCTGTGTCTGCGCCAATCGCCTTTACGTGCAGAGCGGCATCTACCAAGAGTTCGCCGACAAGCTCGCGCGTCGCGTCAACACCTTCAAGATCGGTGACGGCTTCGCGGAAGGCACCGACATCGGCCCGCTAGTCGACGACCGCGCCGTATCGAAGGTGAGGCGTCACATTGAGAATGCCGTCTCCCAGGGCGCCAGCATTGTGGCGGGTGGGCCAGACCATCCTCTTGGCGGCAATTTTTTTTGGCCGACCGTCCTGACTGGGGTAACCTCCGAGATGGCGGTGGCCCGTGAAGAAACGTTCGGGCCGTTGGCGCCCTTATTCCGTTTCGAAACCGTCAACGACGTCATTGAGATGGCAAATGATACCGAATTCGGGCTTGCGGCCTATTTCTACGCCAAGGACATGGGCCGCGTGTGGGCCGTTGCGGAGGCCTTGGAATACGGCATGGTCGGCATCAACACCGGCTTGATTTCGACCGAAGTCGCGCCGTTCGGCGGTATCAAGCAGTCGGGTTTTGGCCGGGAAGGCTCGAAATACGGCGTCGATGATTACCTGGAGCTGAAATATTTGTGTTTTGGAGGCCTAACGAGCTAGGGGCAACACAAGCCTTTTCTTGCGTCCTACATATCCGAAAGGCGCGTTGAGAGATCGGGACGTTCAAAGACGGCGGACTGCAGCTCCGTGCCGAGCCCCGGTCCTTCCATCGGAAGAACGTACCCGTCGACGACACGTGGCAACTCGGTGACCAATTCCTTGTACCAGCCAGTATAGAAGGCGCGCACGGATTCCTGGATCAGCGTGTTGGGCTGTGAGAAGGACGAGTGGACTGCCGCCACATACGCCACCGGTCCCGTGCAGTCGTGCGGCGCATAGGGACGATGATAGGTATCGGCCAGTGCTGCGATCTTGCGGCCTTCGGTGAGCCCGCCGGTCCACACCAGGTCCGTCATGACTATGCCGATCGCGCCCGCCTCCAGCATATCCTTGTAGGGGAATCGCGATCCCAGCGTCTCGGAGGCGGGCTGGCTCTGAGTACGACATCATCCCCTTCGGAACCGAGGCGCTGCATGTCCTGCGCGCCGAGCGCGGCTTCGTCGTGGTGGGACAGGACACCGACGGGACGGTCACTCCCATGGATCTTGGGATGGGCTGGATCGTCTCGAAAAAGAAGAGCGACTTCATCGGCAAACGCGGGTTCTCCGCTCCGGAAGTGGCGCGCGAGGGTCGCAAGCAGTTCGTCGGGCTTTTGACCGAGAAGCCCAACTACGTGATTCCGTTTGGCTCGCATCTGGTCGAGAATGCCACCCAGAAACCGCCGCTCAAAACCGTTGGCTGGGTCTGCTCGACCTATTGGTCCGAAACGCTGGGGCGCTCGATCGCACTCGCGTTGGTGGAGAACGGCCGAGCGCGCATCGGCCAGACCTCGACCGTCCGCAACATCAACGGCGATGTGGAAAAGGTAACCCTCACGCAGCCCTGCTTCTTCGATCCAAAGGGAGAACGTGCAAATGCTTAATCGTGTCGGTTTCGAGCCCGTTGAATGCTCACTAATTTCGGCGAAGGCGCCCGTACGCGGCGCGGCAAATCTGGACCAGGTCGACCAATTCGGTGCGATCAACCTGCGCCTGTCCAATGCAAGCCTACCTGCGAAGGTGACGAAGGAATACGGATTGCTGCTGCCCGCGAGCCCCAACACTTTCACTCAAGAAGGTGATGTGACGGTGCTTTGGCTGGGCCCAGACGAGTGGATGATCCATGCGCCTTTCACAAAGACCCACGATCTGAAGCAGGGACTGGAGAGTGAGCTCGCGGACCGGCACGTTGCGGTGACGGATGTCTCGGACAACTCGGTAGCCATGGAACTGGGCGGCCAATCCGCCCGGCGCATTCTTGAGAAGGGCTGCCCGCTCGACCTCCATCCGCGTGCGTTCGGCCCCGGCCAATGTGCGCAGAGCCATTTTCTCCAGGCGGTGATCCTGCTGGCTCAAACCGAAAGCGATCGGTTCCTGCTTCGGGTGCGCCGTTCGATGAGTGAGTACCTGTGGGATGCCCTCGCCGACGCCATCCTGAAGGAAAGTCATTGAGCTGGATTGCCGTGGCGGCGGCATCGCTCCCGCCTCGAACACTTCGTCGATCTTGCGATAGATGTCGAACCGGCCTTCGCCTTTCAACATGAAGAGCTGCGCGGTGCGATAATGTTCGTCGCCCGCTGAAAGAAGTTGCGCGCACTGATCCAGTCGCCGTGAGCCTCGGCCACGCGACCTCGCTCTTCAGATTTGCGTGCATCTTCTATGGCGCGTGAAAATTCCTGCTCCAACGGCGACCGCGTCGCGATGCACGCGCCACATGCCGACGCGGTCGAACAAGTCATAGTTCGCCAGCGAGCGCTCGCCGTCTTTCTCACGGAGATCGGCCACGCTACATCTCGGTCACGAACTTCGTCCGCAGATAGGCGTCGAGGCCTTCGATGCCGCTTTCCGACCCATAGCCGGATTCATGAACGCCGCCGAACGGTGTTTCCGGTGTCGACACCATCATGTGGTTGACGCCGACCATTCCGGCTTCCAACGCCGCCTCGGTCTTTTGGGCAAGGGTGAGATTGCGGGTGAAGACAAAGGAAGCCAGTCCGTAGGGCAGCGAATTGGCCCGCTCGATCATGTCGTCGAAGGTCGAGAAGGTGGTCGTCGGCGCGATCGGCCCGAACGGCTCCTCGGACATGATACGCGCCGTGTCGGGCACGTCTTTCAGCAATGTCGGGGCGTAGAAATAGCCTTTGTTGCCGACACGTTTGCCGCCGGTGATGACAGTCGCGCCCTTCGCCGTTGCATCGCTGACGAAACCGTCCATGGCATCGAGCCGCCGTGGCGCAATCATCGGCCCCATCTGCACAGCGCTGTCGAGACCGTCTCCAATCCTGAGCTTTTCGGCGCGGGCGGCAAAGCCGTCGATGAAGCGGTCGTAGACAGCCTCATGCACATAGAAGCGGGTCGGCGAGGTGCACACCTGGCCGGCGTTGCGGAACTTGAAGGCGACCACAGTATCGAGCGTCTTGTCGAGGTCGGCATCCTCATAGACGATGACGGGGGCGTGGCCGCCAAGCTCCATGGTGCAGCGCTTCAACGTGTCGGCAGCCTGCTTCTGCAGCAGCTTGCCAACTGCGGTCGAGCCGGTCAGCGAGACCTTCTTCGGGATCGGCGAGGCGATCAGATAGGACGAAACCCGCGCAGGCTCGCCGAACACGATGTTGAGCACGCCCGCCGGCAGTCCTGCGTCCTGGAAGCAGCGGGCGATCGCCACGGCGGTTCCGGGCGTTTCCTCCGCCGGTTTCAGAATGATCGAGCAGCCGGCGCCAAGCGCGCCCGAGATCTTGCGAATGACATTGCTGGCCGGGAAGTTCCAGGCGGCGAAGGCGACGACCGGGCCGACCGGTTCCTTGAACACCATCTGCCGCACCCCGGGCAGCCGGGCAGGGACGATACGGCCATAGGCGCGCTTGCCTTCTTCCGCATACCAGCGGGTCGCGTCCGCTGCGAACTGCACCTCGCCGGTGGCTTCCGCCAGCGCCTTGCCGTTTTCCATCGTCAGCGTGCGGGCAATGGTGTCCTTGCGCTGCTCGATCAGGTCGGCGGCCTTGTCCATGATCGCCCAGCGCTGCATGGCGGTCATGGTCTTCCACAGCTTGAAGCCTTTGAGCGAGGCCGCGAGAGCGCGGTCGAGATCAGCCTCCGTGGCATGCGGCACGGTCGCCAACACTTCTTCGGTGGCGGGATTGATCAGCGTTTCGGACTTACCGTCCGATCCCTGGCACCACACGCCGTCAATCAGCAGCTCGATCGTCTCTGGATACATGTCCTAGCCCTTTCAGCCCGGCGGGGCGCGGAAAGCGCCGGGAGATTACACGTCACAAGAAAGTTTCCGCCATGCCTTGACCTGTACATTGTATACAGTATGGTGTCGACATGATTTTAGCGCGCATCCAGAAATTGTCGGTCGCCATCCCCGAGAATCTCGCCGAGATGCTCGAGGAGGAAATCATCTTCGGCCGCCTCAAATCCCGGGAGCGATTGACCGAGGAAATGGTCGCCGCGCGCTACGGCGTCAGCCGGTCACCGGTGCGCGAGGCGCTGAGGCTGCTCGAGCGGGACGGCCTGGTGATGCGCGAGGCCAGGCGCGGCATCTGGGTCTCGCCGATGTCGCAGCGCGATTTCGATGAGGTCTACACTTGCCGCATCGAGCTGGAAGGGCTGGTAGCCAAGCAAGCCGCCGAATCCGCAGACATCGAGAAGAAGGCTGAGTTCAAGAGCCTGTTGTCGGAGCTGAAGCAGGCCCAGGCCAGGAAAGATGCGCGGCAGTTCTTCATCGTCGACGTGCGCGGCTCCTTCCTGACCTACACGCTGGCCGGCAACAAGACGCTGACACGCCTGCTTGGTGGGCTGGAAAAGCAGGCCTTGCGTTACCGCTATCACGCCTACGAGCAGGATCCGAAGATCATCCAGCTGTCGCTCGACGACACGGCCCGCATCTATGATGCGATCACCGCCGGCGATGGCGAAAGCGCCAAGGCGATGACCGAAAACCTCATCCGGGAAATCTGGCAGAGCATGCGGGCCGGCATTCGCGACGCTTTCGGAGAGGGCTAGGTCGTGTCCAGCTTTGCGTCAGCGTTCAGCGTCATCGATTCCCATACCGCCGGCCATCCCACACGCGTCATCCTGAGCGGCGTTCCGAAACTCTCCGGTTCGAGCGTGCGGGAGAAGCGCGACCATTTCCGCGATCGCTTCGACCACCTGCGCCCGGCACTGCTGCATGAGCCGCGCGGCCATGCGGCCATGGTCGGTCTCGTACCGGTCGCCTCTGAAGTCGCCGACTATGGGGCGTTCTTCATCTCGTCCTATGTCTATCTCGACATGTGCGGTCACGGCACGATCGGCCTTGCCAGGACGTTGGCCTTCACAGGACAGATTTCTGTCGAAACCGGCGACAGCTTTACGCTGGAAACGCCGGCGGGGATCGTGACCATTCATCTGATCTGGAACGAAGACGGCTCGCTCGACCGGGCGCGGATCGCCAATGTCCCGAGCTATGTCGGGCTGGAGCGCTTAAGCGTTTCCGTCGAAGGTGTCGGCAAGGTCGATGCCGCAATCGTCTACGCCGGCATGTGGTACGCGCTGGTAGACGCCGTGCCACTCGGGTCCAAGCTGATCCCGGACAATGCGTCGGCCCTTATGCTGGCCGGCGCCAGGATCAAGGCCGCGATCAAGGCGGCGACCAAAGACCTGCCGCTGCTGGCCGGCGCAGCCGCACCGAGCGTGCTGTTCTACGATGCGGACAGCGAGTATTCGGCGACGCATTTCCTTGTCCTGGAATCCAACAAATTCGACCGCTCGCCATGCGGCACCGGCACGTCAGCGCGCCTGACCTATCTGCTTGAGAAGGGGTTGATCCGTCCCGACCAGACCTATCACGCCAGAAACATCTTCGGCATTCCGTTCGAGGCGCGCCTGCAACAGCGCGTCGAGGAGCAAGGCCGCGACGCGATGATCATCGAGATCGAGGGCTCGGCCTTCATCACCTCGACCCAGACAATCTATTTCGAGAAGGGCGACCCTCTCTCGAAGGGATTTCTAGCCCGGTAATCACCAAAAACTCAGAAAAGGGGAATGACATGAAATTCACAGTAATGCGTACGTTCATGGCCGCTTTGACCATTGGCCTCGGCCTGCTCACGGCGCCGATCGCAGCCTCCGCGGACGACAATCCGTCCGCCGTCATCGACCAGATCCGCGCCAGCGGCGTGCTCAAGGTTCCGGTAATGACCGGCGAGGAGCCGGGCTACATCAAGGATCCGGCCACCGGCCAGTGGAGCGGCTTCTACTACGAATTCCTGGGCGAGATCGCGACCCAGCTCGGCGTCAAGCTCGAGCCTGTCGAAACGACCTGGGGCAATCTGGCCGCCGACTTCCAGTCCAACAAGATCGACATCGCCATCGGCGTCAATCCGAACCCGAAGCGCGGTCTTGTCGTCGACTATCTGTGGGAGCCGCTGTTCACCGACGCCTGGGCCGTGCTGACGCCTCCCGGCAAGCCGGTGAAGACCTGGGCCGAACTCAATTCGCCGGACAAGACCGTCGTCGTGCAGAAGGGCAGCACCATGCAGGTCGTCGCCGAAGCCCTGCTGCCGAAGGCCAAGATCACGCCGGTGGAAGATCGTGGCCTGGCGCTTATGGAACTCCAGGCTGGTCGCGCCGATGGTGTCGTGCTTTCCATTTTCGACGCGCTGCAGATCACCAACCAGAAGATCGGCAATGTCTCGTTGCCTGAGCCGATCCTGCGCAATCCGGCAACGCTGGCCGTCGCCCGCAAGCCCGGCAATGCAGGCTACATCAACTTCCTGACCAATTGGATCCTGCAGGAGCGTTCGCTAGGCCTCGCCCAGGGCAAGCTTGCCCGCTCCTGGGAAGCTCGCGGCATCGATCTGTCGATCCTTCCGGCAGGTTTCTCCTTCTGATCGAAACAGCCTGATCGCCGCCGGGTGCGGCGGTCAGGCCACCACTGGACGTGCATCGAACCAGTGAGGACAACATGCTATTCGACTACACAGTCATAACCAACAATATCGGGCTGCTCTGGCAGGGCCTCCTGATGACGATCTATTTCACCGTCATCACGATCGGTGCGGGCCTGCTGATCGGCCTGTTCATCGGGCTGATCCAGTTGAGCACGTTTAAGCCGCTGGTCATCCTCGGCCAGATCTATGTCGAGTTCTTCCGCAACATTCCGCTGCTCGTCACGCTTTTGTGGGTCTATTACGCCTTTCCGATCTTCGCCGGCATCAACGTCACCAGATTCTGGGCCGGCTTCATCGGGCTCAGCTGCTACGTCGGTTCCTTCTACGCCGAGATCCTGCGCGCCGGCGTCCAGTCGGTCGATCCCGGCCAGACGGATGCGGCCACCGCGATCGGCATGTCCTACGGCCAGCGCATGCGGCGGATCATCCTGCCGCAGGCTTTCCGAAAGATGATCCCGCCGCTTGCCGGCCAGTCGATCATCCAGATGAAGAACACGACGCTGCTGTCGATGATAACGGTCCCCGACCTTCTCTATCAGGCGAGCTATATCTCGAGTTTCACCTATCGGCCGATGGAAGTTTACACCGCCGTGGGCGTCATCTTCCTGATCATCCTGATCCCGTTGACCCTCTTGTCCAGGAAACTCGAAAGAAGAGGCAGCCTGAAATGATCGCCAGTCAACCAAGCGCCGTGACGGATAAGAACGACAAGCCTGTCCTGCGGCTAGACGGCATCTGCCTGAAGTTTGGCGACAAGCGCGTGCTGAACGGCATCGATCTGTCGGTGGTCGAAGGCGAGGTGGTCGTGCTGATCGGTGCGAGCGGATCGGGCAAGACGTCGCTGCTGCGCTGCATCAACCTACTCAACGTGCCGACTAGCGGCAGCATCGTCATCGATGACGAAACGCTGTTCGACAGGCGGGCCGATGGCAAGGGTGCCCAGATACCGGCCCACGAGGTCAACCGCATCCGCTCCAAGACCGGCATGGTCTTCCAGCAGTTTAATCTGTTCCCGCACATGACAGCGCTCGAAAACGTCATGGAAGGTCCGGTCATCGTCAAGAAGGAGCCGAAGGAGCAGGCGCGCCAGACGGCGCTGAAGCTTCTCGACCTCATGGGACTGTCGCAGCACATCGAAAAGTATCCGCGCCAGCTTTCCGGCGGCCAGCAGCAGCGAGTCGCGATCGCCCGGGCCATGGCCATGCAGCCGAAGGTCATGCTGTTCGACGAGCCGACTTCGGCGCTCGATCCAGAATTGGTCGGCGAAGTCATGAAGGCGATGGTCGAACTGGCCAGGAGCGGCATGACCATGGTGATCGTCACCCACGAGCTGGGCTTTGCCTTCGAGGTCGCCGATCGCGTGGTGTTTCTCGATCAGGGGCTGGTGGCGGAGCAGGGTCCGCCGGCCAAGGTGCTGCTGCATCCCGAACATCCGCGTCTGAAGAGTTTTGTCGGACGCTTTCATGAATCGGCGGATTTGCTTCGCCCGTTCCTCGAGGCGCGTGAAGCCGAGAAGGCATGCTGAACGCACGCCGCTTCGCGCAAAACAGTCAAGCGGACATCGTCGAATGCGCCGCCTTTCGAGCTGGCCGCAAAAGGAAAGATATCAATGACACTGAGTTTCGATCCGGCCACAATCGCCATCCCAAGGGGCCATCACATTGGTGGCCAGTACGTTGATTTACCCGGCGCGGAGATCGAGGTTCTCCGCCCCTCTGATCTCCAGCCCATGGGCGTGATCACCGATGGTGGCGAAGGTGCGGTACAACAGGCCGTCGATGCCGCGAAAACGGCGCTGGCGCAGAGCCGATGGGCGAAGATCGCGCCGCGCGATCGCGCCGCTGTGCTCACGCGTTTCGCGGCGCTGATCGAGGAGAACGCGACCTATCTCGGCCAGTTGGAAGCGATGGGATCGAGCCGGCTGATCTCGATGACGATTGTCCGCGACGCGGTGCGTACCGCCGGCGTCGTGCGCTACTACGCGGAGTTCTGCGACAAGATCGAAGGCACGGTCACTTCGACCGAGGCGAATGCGCTCAGCATCGTCAAGCATGAGCCCTATGGCATTGTCGGCGCGATCGTTCCCTGGAACTTCCCGATGATCACCGCCGCCTGGAAATTCGCCCCGGCGCTGGCTGCTGGCAATGCGGTGGTGATGAAGACCTCGGAACTGACTCCGCACAGCTTGCTCGCGCTGGCGGACCTTGCCGCCAGGGCCGGCGTTCCGGCCGGCCTGTTCAATGTCGTCAACGGTTACGGCCACACGACGGGAGCGGCGATCGTGCGCCATCCCGATATTCTGAAAATCTCCTTCACGGGCTCGACGCAGACCGGTGCCGCGATCATGACGCTGGCCGCCCAGTCCGGCATCAAGCCCGTCACGCTCGAACTTGGCGGCAAGAGCCCGCAACTGGTGCTGGCCGATGCCGGCGATATCGATGTGGTGGCCGGCCG
>NZ_RZRP01000840.1:0-2709 GCF_003997795.1 Mesorhizobium sp. M7A.F.Ca.US.005.03.2.1
TATCTCCGGCAGCTTCCCGGCCTGGCCCGATGTCATCCTGATCGACGGTGGCCAGGGCCAGATGACCGCGGTGCGCAAGATCCTCGCCGATCTCGGCATCGAGGATCGCGTGGTTGCCATCGGCATCGCCAAGGGCCAGGACCGCGATGCCGGCCGCGAGCGGTTCTTCGTCAAAGGCAGGGACTCGTTTTCGCTACCGGTCCGCGACCCCGTGCTCTATTTCGTCCAGCGGCTGCGCGATGAGGTTCACCGTTTCGCGATCGGCTCGCATCGGGCTCGCCGCAAGAAGGAAATGGTCAAGAGCCCACTGGATGAGATCAGCGGCATCGGTCCCGGCCGCAAGCGGGCATTGCTGCTGGCATTCGGCACCGCCAAGGCGGTCAGCCGCGCGGCCATCGAGGATCTGCGGAAAGTCGACGGGATTTCCGAGCAGGTGGCGAAACTGGTCTACAATCACTTCCACGAGAGTTGAAAAATCTGGCACTTTCATCTGGCCTGTCGAATCTGGCCTGTTGACCCCCCACATTCGCTTCTGATTTGAGTAGGCAGGCAGAAAGAGTTTCCCGGATATGGCCAAGCGCGCGTTCAACCTGCCCAACATGCTCACCTACGCCCGCATCGTCGCGGTGCCGATGGTGGTGCTGTGCTTTTTTCTCGAAGGACATCTGAAGTCGAGCGACTTTGCCCGCTGGTCGGCGCTGATCATCTTCCTGCTCGCCTCGATCACCGATTATCTGGATGGCTATCTGGCGCGCGCCTGGCAACAAACCTCCAACATCGGCAAGATGCTCGACCCGATCGCTGACAAGCTGCTGGTCGCCACCTGCCTGCTGCTGCTGGCTGCGGACACCGATCGCCATGCGGGCATTGCCGGCTGGTCGTTGTGGGCGGCGATCATCATCCTGTGCCGCGAAATCCTCGTCTCGGGCCTGCGCGAATATCTGGCGGCGCTGAAAGTCTCGGTGCCGGTGACGCAGCTGGCAAAATGGAAGACCGCCATCCAGATGGTCGCCATAGCGTTCCTCTTGGCCGGACCAGCCGGCGACAAGATCTTTCCGCTGACCACCCAGACCGGGCTGGTGCTGCTGTGGATCGCGGCGTTGGTCACGCTCTACACCGGCTACGACTATTTCCGCGCCGGCCTCAAGCACATCATGGACGAGTGAGATGACGACCCGGCTCATCTATTTTGCCTGGGTGCGCGAGCGCATCGGCATGCCCGAGGAAGACGTCGACTTGCCGGCTGGCATCGAGACGGTCGCCGATCTCCTGCGCTGGCTGAAATCGCGCGGCGAGGGCTACGAGCACGCGCTGCAATATCCCGACGTGATCCGCGTCGCCATCAACCAGGAGCATGTCGAGCACCGCGAGAAGATCGCGGGCGCCCGCGAAATCGCGCTGTTCCCGCCGATGACCGGGGGCTGACATGACCGGCGCGGTCTTACCTGTCGTGCGCATTCAGCGCCAAGATTTTGACGTCGCGGCCGAGATCGCCAGACTGACGCTAGGCCGCGCCGATATCGGCGCCGTGGTGAGCTTCTCAGGCCTTTGCCGCGACGAGCAGGGCGCGCTCTCAGCGCTCGAGCTCGAACACTATCCCGGTATGGCCGAAGCAGAAATCGCCCGCATCGCTGCTGAAGCGGTCGAGCGTTGGCCGTTGCAGGGGCTCACCGCCATCCACCGCCACGGGAAGATCGCGCCCGGCGAGAACATCGTGCTGGTGGTGGCAGCCTCCGCGCACCGCCATGCGGCGTTCGAGGCGGCGAATTTTCTCATGGACTATCTCAAATCGCGCGCGCCCTTCTGGAAGAAGGAGCATCGGGCTGACGGTTCGGAGGGTGGCTGGGTCGAGGCCAAGGAAGCCGATGCAACGGCCGCGCAACGCTGGAAAGCGTCCGAATAAGATCGCCGCAGCCATGCATTGACCGCAATCCTTTGGCCAATTGGCGGAATTGGTCAGCCTGGGCATTGGCAGCCCGGGGCATTGGCAGCCCAGGGCATTGGCAGCCCGGGGTGAGGGAGATAGTCATGCTGGACAGGATCGCGGAGTTCTTCATCTTCGGTTTCGTGCCTCTGGTCGTCGGCATATTGGCCGTTCCTGAGCAGTCTGTTGCCGCCGAAAAGGCAGTGAGAGGCGAAGTGATCTATCGCGAGCGCATTGCCTTGCCGCCCAGTGCCGTGCTCTCCGTGCAACTTGCCGATGTGTCGCTGGCCGATGCGCCGGCCACCATTATCGGCGAGCAGAAAGTAAAGCCGACCGGCCAGGTGCCGATCAGCTTCGAGATCAAATTCGACCCTTCCGTCATCCGGTCGCAGATGACTTACGCGTTGCAAGCCCGCATCACCGTCGACGACAAGCTCCTGTTCATCTCCGATATGCGCCACCAGGTCGATCCGCTGACCGACGTGCCGCAGACCATCATGCTGAAGATGGTCGCCCCGAACGCCGAGCCGACGGTTTCGGTCGTCGACCAGCTCTGGCTGGTCGACTATGTCGACGGCATCGGCGTCAGCGCTGCCCCGCAAGCGACATTCAGGGTCAGCGAGGCCGGCAAGGCGGGCGGCAGCGGCCCCTGCAACACCTATTTCGCCACCGCCAAGGTCAATGGGCAAACGATCGTGATCGGAGACATCGGTTCGACCTACAAGGCCTGTGCGCCAGAGGTGATGGCCGAGGAAAAGGAGAAGTTGGAGGAGAAGGAAAAGGCG
>NZ_RZRP01000841.1:0-2706 GCF_003997795.1 Mesorhizobium sp. M7A.F.Ca.US.005.03.2.1
GATTGTGAAAAGCCCGGCCTTGCGCCGGGTTTTTTGTTTTGGGCGGGACGATTGAGGCGCCGGCAGGGCAGAGGGGGGCGCCAAGGATCGCCAACGGGACGATTTTAGTTCCCGTGAACCTTCAGCCACAGCGCCTTTTCACCCAATGTCCCGACCATGCCGGCGTGCGCGGCACGTTCGGCTTCTGTCACGCGCGGCGGCAGTGGCGCCGGGCGCGGGGCGACGACGATTTCGATCTGGCGGACATTCTCGCCCTGGGCCGGCGCGGTGGCGCTGTCGAGGATGAGGGCCGCCTGCTTGCCGCCGATCAGCTCGATATAGACTTCGGCCAGCAATTCGGAATCGAGCAGGGCGCCGTGCTTGGTGCGCTTGGTGTTGTCGATGCCGTAGCGCCGGCAGAGTGCATCGAGCGAATTAGGACCCATCGGGTGCTTGCGGCGCGCCAGCGCCAGCGTGTCGACGACGACGCCGTTGTCGATGACAGGGTGACCCAGCCGGCCGAATTCGACGTTGAGGAAGCCGACATCGAAAGTGGCGTTGTGGGCGACCAGCTTGGCGCCGTCGGTGAAGTCCAGCCACTCCTGTACGATCTCGGCGAAGGTCGGCTTGCCCGCGAGGTCCGCCGCGCTGATGCCGTGCACCGCCTGTGCCTCGACATGGATCGCGCGGCCTTGCGGGTTGATGTAGTGGTGGAAGGTCCTGCCGGTCGGGAAACGGTTGACCAGTTCGACGCCGCCCAGCTCGATCACGCGGTCGTCGCGCGAATCGAGGCCGGTGGTTTCCGTGTCGAAGATGATCTCACGCATCGAATCAGTCGCTCCAAAGGAGCAGAATCATGAGAGCGGAACAAAATGGCAATGAGAAACTATGATGGCCAGGGCAATCGCACAGGTTTGCGCCGCCCCTCATCGCCCTGCACCTTTCCTCTTCCCCGTCGATCGGGGGAGAGGTGTCGAGCGAAGCCGGCAGGCAGATAAGCGGCTCTCACATCGACAGCTGGCGGTCGAGCGGTGGGCTCAACCACCTGGCTTGCCAACCCCTATCAGCTGGCTGATGATTGCAGCGACCTCCGCCCGCGCGGCGTCCATCCCCTGTCCGGTGTCGACGATGAAATCGGCCTGACGGCGCTTTTCCGCGTCCGGCACCTGCTTGGCCAGGATCGACGCCAGCTTCTCTTCCGTCATGCCGGGCCGTGCCAGCACGCGTTCGCGCTGGGTCGCGGCCGGGGCGGTGACGACGACGACCTTGTCGACGCGGTTGCGGCCGCCGGTTTCGAACAGCAGGGGGATGTCGAGGACGGCGATCGGCGCGCCTGATCCGCGATGCCTGGCCAGAAAGGCATCGGCATCGGCGCGCACCAGCGGGTGGATGATGGTCTCCAGCCGCTTCAGCGCCGCGGCATCGCCGAGCACGCGCGCGCCAAGTTTGGCACGATCGACCATGCCGGCGGATGTGGTGCCGGGAAAGGCGGCCTCGACCAGGGGGGCTGCCTTGCCCGCGTAGAGGCGATGCACCGTCTCGTCGGAATCATGGACCGGCACGCCGGCCTCGGCAAACATTTTTGCCGTGGTCGACTTGCCCATGCCGATCGAGCCGGTGAGGCCGAGCACGATCATGGCTTCGGCACCAGATCGGCGACGATCAGGGCCCGGAGTTCGGCCGTCACCCGCGGCCTGATGCCGAACCAGCGCTCGAAGCCAGGCACGGCCTGATGCAGCAGCATGCCAAGACCGTCGACCGTCTTCAGATTTCGCGCGCGGGCGGCCGCGAGCAGCGGCGTCTCCAGCGGCACATAGACGATGTCGGTGACGATGGCATGGTCGGGCAGCCGGGCGGGATCCGCCGACAGGCCTTCATTGCCATGCATGCCGAGCGCGGTGGTGTTGACCAGCAGGCCGGCATCGCCGAGCAGTTCGTTGGTCGCCGCCATGCCATGCGCCGAGACACCGGTGCCGAAACGATCGCGCAATTCCTGCGCTCGGGCCAGAGTGCGGTTGACGATGCGGATGTCGGCAACGCCGCGCTCCTTCAGCGCATGGATGACGGCGCGCGACGCGCCGCCGGCGCCGAGCACCACCGCCGGACCCTTGCTTGCCCAGCCCGGTGCATGATCGTCGAGGTTGGCGGCAAAGCCGTGACCGTCAGTGTTGCCGCCCCACAGGACGCCGTCCTCGAACCACAGCGTGTTGACGGCGCCGATTTCTTGCGCCGCCTGGTCGCGGCGTTCGGCCAATGCGAAGGCCGCTTCCTTGTGCGGGATGGTGATGTTGCCACCGCGGTAATTGTTTGCCTGCAATGTTTCCACGAACACGGCAAAGTCTTGCGGCGCGACATCGATGGCCTGGTAGCTTCCGTCGATGCCATGTTTGGCCAGCCAGTGACCATGGATCTTCGGCGAGCGCGAATGCTTGACCGGATGGCCCGACACGAAGGCTTTTTTCGACGCCTCAGCCATCGATCGCCCCCAGGTCTCGCAGTTCGGCCAGCAGCGGCAACAGCGGCAGGCCGACAATGGTGAAATGATCGCCCTCGATTTTCTCGAACAATTGAATGCCTTCGCCTTCGATCTGATAGGCGCCGACGCTTCCCAGCGCCTTGGCGCCGACGCGGGCGAGGTGGCGGCCGATGAAGGCGGGGTCGAGCTTGCGCATGGTCATCGAAGCGATGCCGACATGGCGCCACAAAACCTTGCCGTCGCGAACCAGC
>NZ_RZRP01000842.1:0-2644 GCF_003997795.1 Mesorhizobium sp. M7A.F.Ca.US.005.03.2.1
TGCGCAAGGTGGTCGAATTGCCGCTGGCCGTCTATTTCGATGCGGTGATGTCGAAACGGCGCATCATGGAAATCTATCTCAACATCGCCGAGTGGGGGCCGGGCATCTACGGCATCGAGGCCGCGGCACAGCACCATTTCGGCGTCTCGGCAAAACAGCTGTCGCGACGGCAGGCCGCCCTGCTTGCGGTCTCTTTGCCAAATCCGATCGCCCGCAATCCGGCCAAGCCCGGGCCTGGCCTGAGGCGGCTTGCCAATCTGATCGAGCGGCGAGCCGGCCGCTCGGGCGCCTATGTCGGTTGTCTCCGCTAGCCGATCCAAAAAAATTCGCGCCAGTGCTGGCCAAAACGGTACAGGGCGTGTATAGGCACCCGACTTTCTCAGATTTAGGCCCCGACATGGCCCTTTCACGAGGGCGGGCGGGGCTTTTGACCATGTAGTGGAGCATATCCATGGCCGTTCCGAAACGTAAAACCTCTCCGTCCAAGCGCGGCATGCGCCGCTCGGCCGACGCCCTCAAGGCCCCGACCTATGTCGAGGACAAGAATTCCGGCGAAATGCGCCGTCCGCACCATATCGACCTGAAGACCGGCATGTATCGCGGTCGCCAGGTGTTGACGCCCAAGGAAAGCTGAGACCAACCTTCCAAAGGTTTGAATTCCAAAAGGACCGGCCAGTGGCCGGTTCTTTTGCGTTTGGGGGGCGGGTAGCGCGCATCTCGACGCGTGGGCGGCAATCGTTGCAGGCAACCGGCTGACATTGTTGTTGCGTGCGGTCTTCGACCGTGTTCAACGCTGCCATCGAAACATCTTGACGGCGTGCCTGTGGCGCATTCTACAAAGGATTGCCCCCACATGGAGACGCCAGATGTTCGGTGCCATTCCGCTGCTGATCGTGCCTTTCGTGCTCTACAATCTCGGACTGCTGGGAATATTCGGCAGCGGTGACGATCCGTGGGCAAGCGAGGTCTTCTCATTCAGCATGATGTCGGGTGGCGTGTTCTCGATGACGCTTGGCGACCTGATGGTGCTGATCGGGCTGATCTTCCTGTTCCTCGAAATGGCGAAGTCGGTGCGCACCACCAACGCCTCGATCATGGACCATCTTCTGTCGACGCTGGTCTTCGTGGCCTTCCTGGTCGAGTTCCTGCTGGTGAAGGGTGCGGCCCATTCCGTTTTCTTCACCCTGATGGTCATCGCGCTGTTCGACGTGCTGGCCGGATTCGCGGTGTCGATGCGGTCGGCCAGCCGGGACATCAATTTGAATTAGGTCCCCGGCGCGGAAGGCGGAAGTTTCTGCTCCGCTGCACTCTACGGCTGATGTTACGGAATGGATCCTCGGGTCTGCGCGACGGAGCCTCGCTCCTGCTCCGCCCGTGGATGACGAAGTTCCCGACCTCACCCCGGATCGGCGGTGAAACCGGCGGCCTCGATGCCGGCGATTGCCGCGGCTTCGTCATTGTCCGACGTGTCGCCTGAAATGCCGACGGCGCCGATGATGGCACCGGCCTTGTCGCGGATCAGCACGCCGCCGACGACCGGCAGCACGCGCCCGCCCGAGACGTCCGAGATGCCGGCGACGAGATGCGGGCGCTCCTTGGCGAAGGCCTCGACTTTGCGCGAGCCCATGCCGATGGCGAGCGCACCATAGGCCTTGCCGGCCGACATTTGCGGACGCAGGAACGAGGCGCCGTCCTGGCGCTGGAAGGCGACCAGATGCCCGCCGGCGTCGAGCACCGAGACGCCGAGCGGCTTGAGCTTGAGATCGGAGCCCTTGGCAAAGGCGGTTTCGATGATTTGCCTGGCTTTTTCGAGCGGCAGTGCGGTCATGGCGGTCTCCTGTTTGAAACGCGTCGATCATCGATCGTCGGCGGGCGAGATAACATCCCCGTTCCGGTTGAAATTGCTTCGCGTGAAAAGGCAGGATGGAAAGCAGCCTTCGCCCGCTCTTCCGGATAAGCGTTGCCGCTTGTATGGCTCCAGACGTGGCTGGGCTACTTCTTCTTGGCGCGGGCCGGTTTCTTGGCGGGTTCCGCCGGCGCGTTGGCGAGGTCTTCCGCTTCCTTGGCGAGACGCAGTGCCCGCAGCTTGTTGGTCTTGGCCTGGCGAGCATCGCTCTCGGCGGCGTATTCGGCCATCGCCTTCTGGCGGACGGTTGCCGCCTCTTCCTGCTTCTTGAAGCGCAGGTCGGCGCGTGCGCGGGCAGCATCCCGAGAGTTCTCAACCAAGACCTTATCCAATCCCGTGAATTGTGATTTTCCGCTTCTTCTAGCAGAGCCGGCCCCAAAACGGGAAAATAAGTTGGTTACGCGGCCGGGCTGGCGGCGAGGGCCTTGCTGGCAACCACCGCCTCGTAGGCGGCCTGCAAGGTCGCGCGGACAGAAAGGCCAGACATTGTATCGAGCGGCATGCCGAGATGCTCGTGCCGCAACTCGTCCATGAATTTGTCCCACATAGGCTGTCCGCCCTTTTCCAGCAGTTCGGCGCGGATCGACAATTCGTCGCTGACCGGCAGCCAGACGCGGCCCCAGGCGCCGAGATGGGCCAGGATCGGAACCAGCGTGATCGCCATCTCGGTCAGGCTGTAAATCGCCTTCTGCTTGTGCGAGGGATCGTTGGCCTTGGTCAGCATGCCCAGCTCCATCA
>NZ_RZRP01000843.1:0-2696 GCF_003997795.1 Mesorhizobium sp. M7A.F.Ca.US.005.03.2.1
ACCGCGGCATTGCCATCCAGCTGCGCAACCGCTCGGATGTCCCCCGGCAACGGCCAATTGGCCGGTCCTCCGGCGAAATTGAAGACACAGAGCAGTCTTTCACCGCCGCCGTCGCGGATGAAAGCGAGCAGGTCACCCTCGGCGTCGAGAAAGCGGATCGAGCCGGATATCAGCGCCTCATGCTCCCCGCGCAAGGCCAGCGCAGCCCGGTAGGACGCGAGCACAGAGACCGTGTCGGCATTCTGGACGTCGACGGCGCGAGCGCGATGGCTGGCCGGTATCGGCAGCCAGGGCCTGGCCGTGGAGAAGCCTGCATTGTCGGCGCCGGCCTCCCACACCATCGGCGTGCGGCACCCATCCCTGCCCTTGACGCCTGGCCAGAAGCGGATGCCGACGGGATCGCGCAGATCTTCATAGGCCAGCTCCGCCTCCTCCAGCCCGAGTTCCTCGCCCTCATAGAGGCAGATCGAGCCGCGCAGGCAGGCGAGCAGCATGATCGAGAATCTTGCGACCGCGTCGGGCTCGCTGTCCGGCCTTGTCCAGCGGCTGACATGGCGCGCCACGTCATGGTTGGAGAAGGCCCAGCAGACCCAGCCGTCGGAGACGGCCGCCTCGAAGGCTTCGACGCAGCCACGCACATGCGCGGCCGAGAACTGCGGACCGAGCAGGTCGAAGGTGTAACACATATGCAGCTTGTCGCCGCCTGAGGTATAGGCGGCGAGCGTCTGCAGCGAGCGGCCTTCATCGCCGATCTCGCCGACGGCAGCACGGTCGTCATATTCGTCGAGCAGCGCCCTGAAGCGGCGCAGGAACGCCAGGTTTTCCGGCTGCGTCTTGTCGAACAGGTGCTCCTGGTAAAGGTAGGTGTTGGTCTCGCTGTTGGTGCCGGCGACGCTTGATGCCAAGGGTGGATTGCTGCGCAGCCAGCGGTCGTGGACATAGTAATTGACCGTATCGAGCCGAAAACCGTCGACGCCGCGCTCCAGCCAGAAGCGCACGGTTTCCAGAAGCGCGTCCTGAACCTCCGGATTGTGGAAATTCAGATCGGGCTGCGAGGGGAGGAAATTGTGCATGTAATACTGCCGGCGGGTCGAATCCCATTCCCAGGCCGGGCCACCGAAGACGGAGAGCCAGTTGTTTGGCGCGCCGCCATCTGGCTTGGTATCGGCCCAGACATACCAGTCGGCCTTGGGGTTATCGCGGCTGGCGCGGCTTTCGACAAACCAGTCGTGCTTGTCGGATGAATGCGACAGCACCTGGTCGATGATGATCTTCAGGCCGAGACGATGCGCCTCGGCGACCAGCGCATCGAAATCCTCGAGCGTGCCGAACATCGGATCGACATCGCAGTAGTCCGACACGTCGTAGCCCATATCGGCCATCGGCGACTTGAAGAAAGGCGACAGCCAGATGGCGTCGACACCGAGCGAGGCGACATGGGCGAGCCTCGATGTGATACCGGCGAGATCGCCGCTGCCATCGCCGGTCGTGTCCTGGAAGGAGCGCGGATAGATCTGGTAGATGACGCAACCGCGCCACCATCCCTTCTTGTCACTCGCCGCCATTGCGCTTCTCCCTTGTGCCGGCCTGCGCTCGTTCGATCATGAAGATCATCGTCCGCCCGGATATTGGCCGCGAGATATCCGCCGCATCCGGCGCTTCGATATCTGGGGCCCAGAAGAATCCGTCTCGTTCAGGCAAGGTGAACATGCAGGCCCGGCGATCGCCGTTGATAAGCACCGCAAGACGGCGGCCGTCATCGCTGGCGCCACTCAGGACCATGACAAGACGGTGCCGCTGCGGATCCTGCCAGCTCTGTTCATCGAGCGGCGCGCCCGTCTCAGCAAGCCATGCGACGTCCGGTATCTCCGAACCTGCCGGCGGCTGGCCAGTGAGGAAGCTTGTGTCGGAAAGCGCCGGCATCGATCGGCGCAGCCTCGAGAGTGCCGCTGTGTAGCGCTCCAGCGCCTGGTCGCGGCCGGCCCAGTCGAGCCAGGTGATCTCGTTGTCTTGGGCATAGGCGTTGTTGTTGCCTTGCTGGGTGCGGCCGAATTCGTCGCCCGCGGTCAGCATGATGGTGCCGCGCGAGGCAAACAGCGCGGCGAGCAGAGCGCGCTGGTCGTTCTGGCGAGCCGCTGCCACGGCCGGGTTGTCCGCATCACCTTCCACGCCGTTGTTCCAGGACAGGTTTTCATTGTGGCCGTCGCGGTTCTGCTCGCCATTGGCTTCGTTGTGCTTGCGCTCGTAGCGCACGATGTCGGCGAGCGTCATGCCGTCATGGGCGGCGATGAAATTGACACTGCGGCTGGCGCCTTGCCCGTTCGCGGCAAACACATCTGACGAACCGGCGAGCCGGGTCGCCAGGGCGCCGACCATGCCGGCCTCGCCACGCCAGAACCGTCTGACATCGTCGCGATACTTGTCGTTCCATTCGAGGAAGGGCGCTGGAAAATTGCCGAGCTGATAGCCGTCGGGGCCGATGTCCCACGGCTCGGCGATCAACACGCGATCGGCCAGCAGTGCGTCATCGCGCATCGCTCTCAGCAGCGGCGCCTCGGCATCGAATGTGCCCTCGACCCGCCCCAGAATGGGAGCGAGGTCGAAGCGGAAGCCATCGACACCGGCATCCCTGACGAAATGGCGAAGCGTGTCGAGGACCATCTCCTGGACCACAGGATGGTCGCAAGCGACTGTGT
>NZ_RZRP01000844.1:0-2689 GCF_003997795.1 Mesorhizobium sp. M7A.F.Ca.US.005.03.2.1
TGCAGGCACTGACCATGTCGCCCGAAGAACAGCGCGAGCGCATGCGCCCCATGCGCGAGACAATCCGCAACAACAATGTCTATCGCTGGGCCGGCAGCATGCTTCTGGATGCGGCACGTTTGCGCAAGCGCGGGGACCTCGATCGGGTGACCGGTGCCGTCAGCGACCCGCCGCCCAGCGTCGACAATGTCGTCTCCATTTTTGAGCGCAGACGGGTGGCGATGTCATGAGCGATGCGCTGCAAAATATTGTTGGCGAGACCCTGCACAAGCCGCAGGCCGTCATGGAGAAACCGCACACTGTGCTGACCGGCGAATGGGCGTTGTTCCTCGACATCGACGGCACCCTGCTGGAACATGCCGAACACCCGGACGCCGTCTCGGTCAGCGACGAGCTCCGCTCCTTGCTGCAAGGCCTGGATTGCAAGCTGAACGGGGCATTGGCCTTCGTAACAGGCCGTTCCGTCGCGGCTGTCGATCATCTGTTTCAGCCTTTGAAGCTGCGCGCCGCCGGGCTCTATGGCCTGGAACATCGGCTCCTACCGAACGACGACGTCGAAGTCGCGGATGAGCCGGCGGATATTTCTGCGCTTGTCGACGAGATCGAGGCCGAGCTCGGTCGTGGCGCCTATATCGAGCGCAAAGGACGGGTGCTGGCCATCCACACGCGCGCCGCCCCGCATCTGCTTCCGCGCGCGACGCAGCTGGTCGAGCAGGCGCTGGCCACGCTGCCAAAGGGCTACCGGGTGGTACCCCGGCAATGCCGGTGTTGAATTGCTGCCGCTCGAGGCCGCCAAGGGCGCCGCGATCCGGCGTTTCATGGAAATTGCGCCATTCACGGGCCGTCGCCCGGTCTTCCTGGGCGACGACACGTCGGATGAAAACGGTTTTGAGGCCGTCAATGATGCCGGCGGCATATCGATACGCGTCAACCCACCAGCGCACACCGCAGCGCGGTACGGGCTTGCCGACGTTGTCGAGACGCTGGGCTGGCTGAGAGGTCAACTTTAGATCCAGCCGACGCAACCGCGATCGCGCCTCCTGGAAAGGGCAAGGAAAGGAACGGTTTCGATGGGACGCTTTGCACAATTGGTCCGAGAGATCACCCCGAACTGGCTGCACTCTCGCTCCTCCCGCCATGACATTGCCGACGTTTCACCGTCCGACGCGGATTTCAGCTGGCAAGAGGCGATCGACAACAAGATGTATGGGGCTGATACGCCTGATTATTCCTATGTTCCGGAAAAGACCGCTTCAGATGCGGTGAGACCGGGCGGTGACAGCCCCGGCGAAAAGAGCGTGCGGGGTGATCCAAAGAGAGCCAATTGAGGGTGAAAAGCCTGTCGGCGCCCGAGGAACGCTACGCCGCAAATCGCAGTCCGCCGTCGCAGGTCAGCACCTGACCGGTCATGAAGCCGTTGGAGACGAGGAAGGCTATTGCCGCGGCGACGTCTTCGGCGCGACCGATGCGGCCGACCGGGGTCCTGCCGGCATAGTCTGCAAACAGCGCCTGCCTCTGCTCCTCGGCCAGAAAGTCCCACCAGGGCGTGTCGATGATGCCTGGCGCCACGACATTGACGCGCAGCGGTTTCAACTCCATCGCCAGGATCGGCACCACGGTCAACAGCATGCCGTTGATGGCGGCGATACCGGCGACGCCGGGCGTTGCGAGCTGCGCCGACACCGCCGAGATGAAGGTGACCGATCCGGCCTTGTTGAGTGTCGGCAAGGCGGCCTGCAGGCAGGACAGCTGCGGGCGGACCTTTTCCTCCACGCCACTGCCGATGTCACTCAGGTCAAGCGCCGGGAACGGGCCGAGGCCCTTGCCGCCGCTGGCCGCCAGCACCAAGTGATCAAAGGGGCCGAGGCGCTCGAAGAATTGACGGACCTCATCCGGCTTCGACGCGTCGAAAGCGGCCTTCTCGGCAGCACCGCCAAGGCTCTTCCAAGCGCTCTTCAGCTTGTCCTCGTTGCGGCCGGTGATGGTTACCTTCATGTCCGGGCCAAGCAGTTTGCGCGCCGTCGCCAGCCCGATGCCGGACGAGCCACCGATGATGACGGTGTGTTGGATTGCCTTGGTCATCAATGCTGTTCCTTCGATGTGGGGGAGGCCGGGCCGATGAGGTCGAGGCTCAAGCTTCTCAGCTGTTGCCTTGCCTTGGCGTCGTAGGCCTGAGCATCGGCGCGGGATTCCCGCAGGCCGTCGAAATAGAGGCCGCTTTTCCCGTTGAGCGTGGGTGAGGTGGCGAGATTGAGGATGGCGTCGGCACCGGTCTCGACCGAACTCCACGGCGTCACCCTGGCCTGCCGGACCATGGTTGTGTTCATGTAGCTCGCCGGATGCAATGCGTTGACGGTGACGCCGGTGCCTTTCAACTGTTCGGCCAAATCGACGGTGAACAGGATCTGCGCCAGCTTGCTCTGGCAATAAGCGCGCACCCCGTCATAGGAGCGGGTCAGCATGACATCGCTGAAGTCGATCGCCTGCTGCCCCGCAGAGGCGACATTGACGATGCGCGCCGGCGCACTGGCCTTCAGCAATGGCAGGAGCTCCGATGTCAGCAGGAAACCGGCGAGATAGTTGACCGCGAAGCGCAGTTCATAGCCGTCGGCACTCACCTGCCTTTTGGCACCTTGGCCCGCTGTGCCGATGCCGGCATTGTTGATGAGGATGTCCAGCCGGCTCGTCC
>NZ_RZRP01000845.1:0-2686 GCF_003997795.1 Mesorhizobium sp. M7A.F.Ca.US.005.03.2.1
GCCATAGACGGTCTGCATGGCGAGCAGCTTGGCGGTCGCCGTCGGCAGACCGGCCTTCTCGGCGGCAACCGTCAGCGCTTCGATGAAATGGAAAATATAGGCCGGCCCCGATCCGGACACGGCGGTCACCGCATCCATCAGGCCCTCATCGTCGATGGTGGCCACTTCGCCGCTCGCCGACAAAAGGTCGGCGACGAAACGCTTGGTGTCATCGGACACGAGCTTGTTGGAGAACACCACCATCATGCCCTTGCCGATCGCCGCGGGCGTGTTGGGCATGCAGCGCACGATCGGCGCGCGGTTGCCGAGGATTTCCTCGAAGGTGGCGGCAGGCGTGCCGGCGGCGATGCTGACGAAGGTGGTGCGGCCGTCGCCGAAGCGCTTGTAGGCGGCCGTGACGTCGCGGATCACCTGCGGCTTCACCGCGATGACGACGAGATCGGGCAGGGCATCGGCCGGTATGCTACCGGCATCGGCTGATGTCACGCAGCCCAGCGTTGCCGCGCGATTGCGCAGATCGGCATTGGGCTCGACCACGAAAACCGCCGACGGCGCGAGCTTGCCGGATTTCAGCCAGCCCGAGAGCATGGCGTAGCCCATATTGCCGCAGCCGGCGAGAACAAGCCTGATCGTCATCGAAAGCCCTCCAAAGGAAGGCCTTCACATAGACGCTGGCGCTTCCCTGGGGAAGCCCCATCAGGATCGCGAGCCACGATCGGGATCGCGCACCGCGATTGGCCGCAGCGACACTTGCCTGAGGCCGAGCACGCCGAGCACGAAGAACAGCCAGACCGGGTCGCCGCGATGGAAGAAGAAGCTTTCGAGGAAAGCGTTAAGCGCCGTGAACAGCACCACCATCATGAAGAAGTCGCCGAGAAAGATGTTTTCCCTGCGCAACGGAATGCGCATGTAGTCGCGCAGCGGCGCGATGAGGAAGGTGTAGACCGCCACGCATAGTGCCGGAATGCCCATCAGCACGGCGATGTCGAGATAGCCGTCATGGCCGTGCACGATGGTCCTGATGTCCCAGGGCCGGTCGAAGGGCTGGTCCTGGTTGAGCAAGAGCGGCGTGCCCCAGAAGCTTTCATAGCCGTAGCCGGTCCATGGCTTCTTCGCCAGCATGCTGCCGGCGAACTCCCACAGCGTCGTGCGGCCGGTATAGGTCATGCCGGGGAAATAGATCGCCGCCAGATGTTTTACAGGCGGCAGGAAGACGATGCCCAGCGTGCCGACCGCCGTGGCGATGATGGCCAGCGCAAACAGGATCGGCGTGCCGAGCCGCATGCCTATCAGGCTCGGGAACATGACGATCAGGATCGAGAACGGCACCAGGCCGGCTGTCGTCTTGGAGCCGGTGTGCAGCATGAAGATCATCGCCGCGAAGAAGATCCCGGCGCCCCAGTAGCGCTGCCCGCGCCGGTAGAGATAGAGGCCTGCGAAGCTGAGGCAGGCCATGACCGGCCCGGCAATGTTCTTGTGGGTGAACACGCCGCGCCACAGTCCGGCATGTTCGGGCTCCTGCGAGTCGGCTGTGTGCATCGCCTCGTGCGGAAAGACGATGAGGCCGAGATAGGAAAGGCCCATGACCACGACGGCGGTGAAGATGATCACCTTCGAGAAGGCTTCGGCGTCGCGCGGCAGCACCAGGATCGTCGCCATCGTCAGGATGCCGATCAGCGTGAAGGAGGCGGCGCGCATGGCCGAAGGCGGATCGGTCGACAGGATCACCGAGAGGAAAAAGAAGCCCAGCATCAACACCCAGGATGGGCTCAGCAGCGAGCGCACCACGCGCGGATCGGCAAAGGCCATCAGCGAGAAGATCGACATGGCGCCGAGCGAACCGAAGCCAAGCTGGTTGACGATGTCGCCGCCTTGACCGGTGAGTTCGGCGCCGCCCGGCTGGAACGGCCGGAACGACACCATGATGACGGTGAACAGCAGCGCGGCAATGGCGGTGGCCACGCCTTCGCGCGTGAACGCGTCGCCGAGCGGCGCGCGCTCAGTTTTTCTCAGGCTGGCGGTATTGCTCATTGGCATATCCGAATTCGGCCAGCACGCGGCCCAGCGCCACATGGACGGGGTAGATGGCGATCGCCGGCGATCGGGTCCGCGCCAGCCGGATCAGGCCGCGAAACGGCGAGGCGGCAAGCAGTGCCAGGCTCTTCAGCAACACTTTGGCGCCGGCCATTGGCGTGCCGGCGCGCTTCTTCTTTTCGACCAGTGTCGAGATGACGCCGTTGCGCAGGCTGCGGGCGCGGATCCAGTCGGCTTCGATACGCCGCGCCGGAACGGTTTCCAGCACCTTGGCCTCGGCGCACCAGCCCAGCACAAAGCCCTTTTGCACCGACCGGCTGAGAAAGTCGGAATCGCCGCCGCCCATGAAATTGAATCTGAGATCGAGAAAGGGCGGACCCATGGCGATCAGCACGTTGCGCCCGACCAGAAGATTGCCCGACGAATAGAGCGCCGGCACGCGTCCGGTTTCCCGGTAAGGCGGCGCGAACACCGGATGGTCTGCCCATCGCGCATGGGCGGGGTCGGCAAACACGGGCACCTGCGGGCCGCCGACAATGTCGGCGCCGAGCGTTTCGGCAGCCAGGCACATCCGTTCCAGCCACTGCGGATCGGCGATCTCGTCGTCGTCGATGACCAGCAGATGCCTGAAGTTCGGGAATTGCAGGATGGC
>NZ_RZRP01000846.1:0-2686 GCF_003997795.1 Mesorhizobium sp. M7A.F.Ca.US.005.03.2.1
CGGCAAGACCATGCACATGGTCGACGAGCGCGTCGCCATTGCCGACCTCGAGACGCTGACGCAAATCTACCAGCGCTTCATAGAAGACTGGTTCGGACAGGGCTGAACAGCATGCTTTCGGCGGACGAAACCCAAGCTTCGCTGACGGGCGCCTGGCGATTGATGCTCGGCAGAGCCGACGGCCTGCGCCTGCTCGACCTGTCGGCCGACGGCTTCTGGAATTCCTTCTTCGCCATTGTCGTTGCAGCACCGGCGCTGATCGTCGGCTGGGTCGGCATCGCCAACGAAATCGGCGATCCCGACGCCTTCGCGGGGCGCTTCAGCATGCTGGTGCGCCTGGCGACGGTCGACATCGGCTCCTGGGTGCTGCCGCTGGTTGCGCTCGCTTTCATCGCGCCGCGCGCCGGCATAGGCGGCCGCTTCGTCCACTACGTCGTTGCCAGCAACTGGGCTTCGGCCATCACCGCCTGGCTGATGCTGCCTTCGGCGCTGATCCGGCTTTTCCTGTCGTCCGCAAGCCAGGTTTCGAGCCTTGTGTCGCTGTTCCTCTTTGCCCTTTCTATGGTGCTGACCTGGCGCATGACAAATGCCACGATGGGCAGGGGCGCAGCGGTCGGCACGGCCGTTTTCGTCGGCATGTTCATTGCGTCGCTGCTGGTGCTGTTCGGCCTGCAGACGTTGCTCGGCATCACCGTCCCGGACGATGTCGGAGTTCAGAGCCTTTCCGGGCTCGTCTCGACCGGATAATCGACACCGGTGAGAAACAGCCCGTCGGGCGGCGCCACCTGGCCGCAGGCGGCGCGGTCGCGCGCCTCGAGCGCTGTTTTCAGGTCGGCCGCGCTCCAGCCGCCGTCGCCGACACGCTTGAGCGAGCCGACCATCGAACGCACCTGGTTGTGCAGGAACGAGCGCGCCGAAGCCCTGACCTCGATCATGTCGCCTTGTCGGCTCACATCGAGCCGTTCCAGCGTCCTGATCGGGCTGTTGGCCTGGCACTGGGTCGAGCGGAAGGTGGTAAAGTCATGCCGTCCGAGCAGGACCTTTGCCGCTTCGTGCATGGCGCCGGCGTCGAGCCGCTTCGGCACCCACCACACCTTGCCCTTGTCGAGCGCGGCCGGCGCGCGGCGGTTCAGGATGCGGTAGAGATAGTGGCGGCCAATGGCCGAGAAGCGGGCGTCGAAACTGTCGGAGACCACCGTCGCTTTCAGGATGGCGATGCGCGCCCCGGTCGCCTGCAGATGGGCGTTGACGGCATCGCGCACCTTGTCGCTCGGCCACGCCTTGACGAGGTCGACATGCGCCACCTGCGCGGTCGCATGCACGCCGGCATCGGTGCGGCCGGCGGCGCGCAGCCTGATCGCTTCGCCGCAGAATTTTTCGATCGCCTGCTCGATCGCCTGCTGCACCGAAGGCTGATCCGCCTGGTGCTGCCAGCCGGCAAACAGGCTGCCGTCATACTCGATGTCGAGGCGAAAACGCGGCATTTGCGGCTAGAGCTCTCGCCTCGAGCAATTCCAGGAAAAGTGTGAAACGGTTTTCCGTTCGGAATTGCGTTAAAACAAAGAGGAGTGCAGTTCGCCGTTTCCGTGAAAACGGCGGACTGTTCTACGCGGCGAGAGCGGTGAAGGCGGAGGCGTAGACCAGCCTGCCTGCTTCTGGTGCGTCACCCCAGGCCAGCGCCTGCAGCGCTTCGCCCTGGTATTCGCTTTCGAAGTTCTCGGCACGCGTGTGGCTATAGCCGAAACGCCCGTAATAGGTGGGGTCGCCCAGCACCACGGCCAGCGTCTCACCACCATCCTTGAGGCGGATATGCGCCTCGCGGATCAGCGCGCCGCCAATGCCGCTGCCATGGAACGAGGGCTCCACCGCCAGCGGCGCCAGCGCCACGGCCGCGAAGGTCTTGCCGCCATTCTGGACGAACAGCCGCGAAAACAGGATATGGCCGACCACCTGGCCGTCCTCTTCCGCAACCAGTTCGGCAACCGCGTCGCCGCCGGTCACCAGCGCGTCGACCAGACCGGCCTCCGCCTGCTGGCCGAAAGCGTGTTCCTCGACGAGGCGGATGGCCTCGCGATCCCGCGGCGTTGCCGCGCGTATCGACATCATGCTCATGAGAATTTCAGTCCTTTTTCGATCTTGGCCCCGCGCAGGAATTCCGACGCGGCAGCGGGCTTTCCGCCCGCCCGTTGAACTTCGACCAGCCTGATCGCGCCTGCCCCGCAGGCGACCGTCAGCCGGTCATCGAGAATTCCTCCCGACTCGCCCAAATCTTCCGAAGGCGACAGGCCTTGCGACAGCGTCGAGCGAAGCAGTTTCAGCCGCTCCTGGCGGCCGCCAATTCCTATCTCCGACCAGGCGCCTGGAAAGGGCGACAGGCCACGAATATGATTGTGGACCTCACTTGCCGAGCGAGTCCAGTCCACGCGAGTCTCGGATTTATCGATTTTCTTGGCGTAGGTCACCCCATCCACAGCTTGTGTGGTGAATGTCAGGGTGTTCCCTTCCAACCGCGCCAGCGCTTCCACCATCAAGGCAGCACCGACACTCATCAACCGATCATGCAGATCGCCGGCTGTCATATCGGGTTCGATGGCGCACTTTTCAACCAGCCCGACCGGACCGGTGTCCAGGCCCTCTTCCATGCGCATCACCATCATGCCGCTTTCCAGGTCACCGGCCATGATGG
>NZ_RZRP01000847.1:0-2682 GCF_003997795.1 Mesorhizobium sp. M7A.F.Ca.US.005.03.2.1
GGGATGTAGTGCGGCCCGGTCCATTTGCCGTCGGCATCGACGAACAAATTCTCGTTCTGGCGCACGCCGGTGATGATCACCGGCGACTTGGCCGGGCCGATGAAGACGATCGGGTAGGAGCGCATCGCCGCCGGCATTTCCGACGCGACCACCGGAATGGCGTGCGCCGAGCGGGCGAAGCCGAAGTCACTGCGCGCGGTCAGGCCAAGCGAGCCGTGCCGCGCCGGATTGAGCGCCTCGGGCCTCGAATAGAACAGCGGCAGCGCATCGCCCGTCACGTCCGTCTTTGCATCCGCCATCATCCGTCTCCCGCACGCCCATCAGGCTGCCAATGGTCCCGAAGCCGGGATCTATGCTTTGTTTGCGCTGATCTTGGATCGAAAGGAATCCCGCGCAGGACAAAGTACTACAGCGTCTCTTGCGCGCATAAAAGGACAGGCGGTGCTGTATCTTTGGGATTTGCGGCGATCGATTGTCTTGGGGAACACGACCGCCGCCTGCCCGCCTCTGGACAGCTTGCGGCGAAGCGGCGACAGTGCCGCCTGCAAGGTGGATTGAGGTTGATAGCATGGCGTCGGTATCGGATTTCGAGCAGGGACAAACCTTCACCATCGAAGCCGGGGGCAAGCAGATCCCGCTCGAACTGAGCGCGGTCAAACCCATCGCCGCCAGCCCGCGCCCGGGCGGCGGTTTCTCGCTGCTGTTCAGAGGCCCGCGCGACATCGCGCTGCCGCAGGCGACCTACCTTTTCACCGGGGAAAGCGGCAGCCACGAGATCTTCATCGTGCCGGTCGCCGCCGATGCGGCCGGGCGGCTGTACGAAGCGGTGTTCAACTAGGCGACGTTTGCTTTTTGAGGCGACGCTTGCGCTGCGGCGCGAAACCTTGACGCCAGCGGGACAGCCATCGTCTCACCCCGCCCCGCCCCTCGGCGCCGCACACGCCATCAGATCGTATACACCCTTGTCCTCGACCACCGCAAAACCGAGCCTGACATAGAGCCACCTGGCCGGATTGTGCTTCTCGACATGGATCGATACTGATTTGCCGGCTAACCATGCCTCGTCGATGAGATCGCGCAGCAGTGCGGTGCCGTAGCCCTTGCGGCGATGATGCGGCAGGAAGGCAATGTCGATGATGCGGTGCTGGCTCGGCCAGCGCTCGATATAGAGGCGGCCGATGTCCAGCCCGGCGCGTTCCACCACCAGCCAGTCGGCCTCGGGATAGTGTTTTTGGTAATGCGCGTGCTGCGCCTGGAACTGCATGCCGAGGAATTCGGCCTTCTGTGCCTCGGTCCACGCCGTCACGGCGAGTTCTTCCACGCGCGTCGAGGCATAGAGCCGCGACAGGAACGGCAGATCCGCCTCTGTCGCGGCGCGGAAGCCGAGCCCGGCCTTCTCCGACCGGGACCAGGCTGCGAGCCGATACGCCTGCTTCGCCTCTGTCACGCTGCCTGACGTCAGACCGGCGGCGTCAGGTCGCGCACGACGACGATCTGCTTGAGGTTGCTGGTGGCCAGCGCCGTCCACGTCCACTCCCATTCGGAGCTGTCCATGGCCATCTGGTTGATGGTCCACAGACCATTTGTGCCGTCGTTCTGGACCATCATCGAGAACAGGGCAAGGCGGCCATCGGCATTGTAATCGAGCGACAGGCGGGTGTTGGCGCCCGAGCCGCTGAAATCGCGCCATCCCGACCAGTTCTGGGTCGCGGCGTCATATTGGGCGTTGAAGGAGTGGACATGCTGCTGGTCGGAGGCGACCAGCATGATGTCGCCATCGCCCTGGATGCCGGCGCAGAGCGTGTATTTGGGGACCCTGCTGTAGCCGGGCGTCGCCCAGGCCGTCCAGGTATCGGAGCCGGCCGGCAATTGCTTGGTGTGCAGGACCTGGCCTTGCTGCGTCATGGCAAACAGATTGGTGCCGCCCAGCGGACCGACAATCGGCGCCATTTCCGTGAAGGGGTAGCCGGCGTCGATCTGCACCCATGGCGTCCAGTCGGCGACCGTCAGCGCCTGGGCCTTGGCCTGCTGGCAGCGATAGAGATGGAGGGCGGAGTTGATGCCGAACAGCGCGATGCGGCCGTCTGCCTGGCGCAGCGCCGTGATCGCCACGAGCTGCCCGGTCAGCTGGATCCAGGCGCTCCACGGCTGGACGGGCGGCCTGAGCTCGTCGACGGTGACGACGATCGGCGTCGTCGTGCCGGGCGGCGTGATGGTTTTCTGCACTTGAACAATCACATCCGGGTTCTGGTAGATCCACCAGATGCGGCCCAGATTGTCGGTGAGGAAGATTTCGACGCGGCCATCGGCATCGCGCGCCATCGTCAGTTTCTGATAGGAGGTGGCACCGGGCGGTGTGCCAATGCTCATCGGCGCGGTCCATTTCTCGACCGGGCCGATCTGGTTGGCGTCCTCGGTGATGAAGGACAGGTTGGTGGTTCCCGATGGCTGCGCGACCACCGCGACGCGGCCGTCCCTGGTCAGCCCCGCCGTCATGATCACCCAGGCGCCGGGCGCGATGAACGACCAGGCCGAAGGCCATGGCCCGTTCGGCGAAAGCTGCGCCTTCTGGATCAACTGCCCCTTGGCGGAATCGATCCCCACCACCATCAGCCGCGACAGTTCGAAGAACGAAGCGCCGGCCGGCTTGTGCTGGTAAATGGGTGGGGGGCTGGACGGCGC
>NZ_RZRP01000848.1:0-2678 GCF_003997795.1 Mesorhizobium sp. M7A.F.Ca.US.005.03.2.1
ACTATGCCCGGCTTGGCGATGGGCAAGGCGACCAGCCGGAACACCTGCCAGGAACTGGCGCCGTCGATGTTGGCGGCCTCTTCCAGTTCCATCGGGGTGGTCTCGAAATAGCCGATCATCACCCAGACGACGATCGGCACGGTCACCACCAGATGGATGATGATCTGCGGCCACAGCGTGCCGAGAATGCCGACCCATTGGAACAGCAGGAACAGCGGGATGAGATAGGAAAGCCCCGGCGTCATGCGGGCGATCATGATGACCACCGCCGATCGCTCGGCCTTGAGCCGCGCGATGCCATAGCCGGCCGGCACGCCGATCAGCAGCGCCAAAAGCGTCGCCGTGCCGGTCACCAGAACCGAATTCCAGAGATAGAGCAGGAAATTGTTCTCCTCGAACACTTTTGCATAGTTCGACCAGGCGAGATGTTCGGGGATCAGGATCGGCGGATAGGCGCCGTTGTCGATCTCGAATTTCAGCGACAGCGAGATCATCCAGAGGAAGAACAGGATCGCCGGCGAGACGAAGACCAGGGCCGCGAAGAACAGCCCGATCCGGTTGAGCAGTCGTGAAGTCATCTATTTGCCCTCCACGCCGATCCACTTCGAGCGCTGGCGCAACATCAGGAGGATGAAGGACAGGGCGACGATGACGATGAAGAACACCACGGCCATGGCCGAGCCATAGCCGATGTCGTAGTAGGAAAAGGCGGTGTTGTAGAGATAGATGTTGATGGTCTCCGAGGCCGTGCCCGGCCCGCCCTGGGTCATCGCGTAGATGATGTCGAAACTCTTCAGTGCGTCGATGGTGCGGATGATCACCGCGATCATCAGGAACGGCGCGATCATCGGCAAGGTGAGATAGCGGAATTGCTGCCAGGCATTGGCGCCGTCGATTTCGGCGCTTTCGAACGGCTCGCGCGGCACGGACGCCAGGCCGCCGAGCACGATCAGCATCACCAGCGGCGTCCACTGCCAGGTCTCGACCGCAACCAGCGACGGGATGACCGTGTTGGCGTTGAAGATCCATTCCTGCGCCGGAATGCCGACCAGCGACAGAAGATAGTTGAGGACGCCGAGCTGGGGGTGGAACATCATCGTCCAGACCAGCGCCACGGCGACCGGCGTTGCCATCATAGGCATCACGAAGACGCCGCGCAGCAGGCCACGCAGCGGAAACCTGGCGTCGAAGATCAGGGCGGCGATGGTGCCGAGCAACATCGGCGCGGCAACCGAAAGGAAGGTGTAGCTCAAAGTATGGAGAAGCGATTCCCAGAAGCGTTGGTCGTACGCCAGCCGCAGATAATTCTCCATCCCGGCAAAGCTTCGCGACTGGCCGAGCGTCCAGCGGTTGACGCTCATCCACAGCGTGAAAGCCCAGGGAAAGACGATCACGGCGCCGACGACGACGAGCGCCGGAACGACGAAAGGCCAGTAGTTGGGAGCCAGCCGGATCGTCTGGCTCCCTTCGATGGCTTGCGTCGTCACCCCGGTGCGTTCTGGGGTGGTGGCGGACATCAGCCTTGCTCGCTCCTGTCGAGGACCGGCTGGAATTGGTCGGTAGCCTTCTTCAACTCCTCGGCGGGATCAGCGCCGGCGATCAAATTGGTCAGCGCCACGCCGTAGATGTCGCGGAACTCTGTGACCGGGATGATGACCGGCAGCGATAGCCGGCTGACATTGCCGGAGCCGACCACCGCATCGAGCCAGCTTGCCGGCATGGTGACACCTTCGCGCACCTTTGGATCTTCGAGCACCGATTTGCGGAACGGTACGCCGGCGCCTGCCTGCAGCAGGCGCGCGCCCATGACCGGCGACACTGCCCACTGGCAGAACAGATAGGCGGCCTCCTTCTTCTCGCTGGTGGCCGTCACGCCGATACCGTCGCCGAAGGTGCCAGCCGCGTGCGCCTTGGGACCCTTGGGCATGACGCCATAGCCGACCTTGCCGACCACCCGCGATTTTTCCGGATTTTCCATCGGCGGGGCAAAGCCGACGCCATCGAACCACATGCCGATCTTGCCTTGCAGGAAGGCGGACTGCGCTTCGGCCCAGTTGAAGCCAGTGACGCCTGGAGGCGCGGATTTGGTCATCAGCCGCTGGTAGAGGCCGGCGGCCTCGATCGCCTCGGGCGACGTCGTGCGCAGCTTGCCCTGAGCGTCGAGTGGCGTCATGTCGTAGCCGAGCATGAGCGATGTCCACACCGGCGTGTTGGCGTTCTTGATGCCGCGGGCGACGAAACCGTAAGTATTGGTCGACGGGTCGGTCAGCGCCTCGGCCGCGGCCACCAGCTGCTCGAAGGTTTCGGGATATTTGAGGCCCTTGGCCTCGAACAACTCCTTGTTCCAGTAAACGATCCAGTAGTCGACCGAGAAGGGCAGCGAGCGCAGCACGCCCTGACCGTCCTTGGCGAACAGCATGCCGGCGTCGGCGAAATCGTTTTCGACCAGACCCGGATCGGTAAGGGTGGGGTCGGCGAGATAGCCTGATATGTCGGCAAGCCAGCCGCCTTTTTCGAACTGCCGCTTCTGCACATGGTAGCTCAGATGCACGACGTCGAAGCTCGGCTTGCCGGAGCTCAATTCGATCACCGTCTTCTGGCGCTGCTGCTGCTCAGGCGTTGCCTCGGCATTGACCTTGATCCCGGTCAACTCCTCGAACTCGGCGAGATATTTTATC
>NZ_RZRP01000849.1:0-2675 GCF_003997795.1 Mesorhizobium sp. M7A.F.Ca.US.005.03.2.1
GTATAGCCCCCAGATCAACCCGGCGGCGAGGAACCCGTTATAAAGTCCCTGATTGGCCGCGAGCACTTTCGAGGCACTGGCGAATTCCGGGGTCAGGTTGAAAGCCTTGTGCCCGCGCGGCGTGTCCCACAGCACCATCTCCAGATAGACGATGTAGGCATGGATCAAGGCCACCAGCCCGACCAGGATGTTGCCGATCATTTTTTCCCCCTTGATGTGTTGCCGGCAGCATTTCATGCGCGGCCTCGCCTGCGCAAGGTGCATTTGCCGGACGGCATCCGAGGGTTGCCAACGCTTTTGCGTTGGTGTCTTTTCGCGCCGTCCCAATCACGGAAGTCGCCATGTCCTTTCAGAAACTCGACGACCTCGGTCACAAGCTCGAAGCGCTCGAGCATGCGCTGGCCATCCTCGGTGCCGATGAGGCCACGCACATGGCCGTCGGCGGCGGCGAGAAGCGTGCCGAGGCGATGTCGGCACTGGCCGGCATGTATCACACCAGGGCAACGGCGCCCGAGATAGCAGACTGGATCGCCGCGGCCGAACAGGAAGCGCTGGGGGAGGAGCAGCGCGCCGCCGTCTCGGAACTGCGGCGGCAATACACCAACCTGACCTGCCTGCCGGTCGAATTCGTCGAACGCCAGACGACCGCGCGCATGCGTTGCGAGCAGCTGTGGCGCGGCCTGCGCGCCAAGAACGACTGGGCAGGCTTCCAGCCGGCGCTGGAAGGCGTCGTGGCGCTGGTGCGCGAGGAGGCGGCGCTGCGTGCCGATGTGCTCGGCCTGGCCCCCTATGACGCGCTGATGGAGCAGTACGACCCCGGCAACCGCACCGCCGACATCACGCCTGTGTTCAGCGACCTGAAGGCTTTTCTGAAAAGTTTCGTGCCGGAGGCGCTGGCGATCCAGGACGCACGGCAGCGCAAGCGCCCGCTGAAGCCGCTTTCGGGCACCTATGCGATCGATCGGCAGCGCGAGCTCGGCCTTGCCATGATGACGGCAGTCGGCTTCGACCTGACGCATGGGTCGCTGTCGGTGTCGCACCACCCTTTCTGCGGCGGCGTGCCGAGCGACGTGCGTATCACCACCCGCTACAAGACGTCCGACTTCCTGTCGGCGCTGATGGGCGTGCTGCACGAGACCGGCCATGCGCTCTACGAACAGAACCTGCCCAAGGCATGGTCGCACTGGCCGCTCGGCAAAGCGCGCGGCATGGCCGTGCATGAAAGCCAGAGCCTGTTCGTCGAGAAGCAGCTAGGCCGCAACCCGGCCTTCTGGCGCTGGGCGCTGCCAGTGGTTGAAAAGCATCTCGGCGAAGCCTGGTCGCTCGACGACATCCTGCCGCACGTGCATCGCGTCGGACGCGGCCTGATCCGGGTCGATGCCGACGAGGTGACCTATCCCCTGCATGTCATCCTGCGCTACGAACTGGAACAGGAACTCGTCTCGGGCCGGCTGGAGGTGGCCGATCTGCCCGAAGCCTGGGACGCCAAGATGCGCGACTACCTCGGCCTTTCCACCATCGACAACCCAGCCGACGGGCCAATGCAGGACGTGCATTGGCCCGGGGCAGCTTTCGGCTACTTCCCCTCCTACACGCTGGGCGCGATGATGGCAGCACAGCAATGGGCGGCGCTGACGCGGGAGCATCCTGCCGCCGACGAGGATCTCGCCAAAGGCAATTTCGAGGCGATCAACGACTGGCGCCGCCAAAAAATCTGGTCACAGGGGTCACGCTGGTCGACGCCGGACCTGCTCGAACGCGCCACAGGCGAAAAGCTCAACGCCACCTATTTCGTGAACCATCTGAAACAGCGCTATGGAGCCGCATAGCGGCTGTCGCCACAGCGCCAGATCTGCCTATTCCGCCGCGCCCCTGAAAGCACTGGCGCCGGTTTCGAACTGCAGCTTGGCCAGCCGTGCATAGATGCCGCCCTTGGCGACAAGGCTTTGATGCGTGCCTTCCTCGACGATCGAGCCCCCATCCATGACCAGGATCCTGTCGGCCTTCAGCACCGTTGCCAGGCGGTGGGCGATGACGATCGTGGTGCGGCCCTGCATCAGCCGTTCCAATGCCGTCTGCACCAGCGTTTCGCTTTCGGCGTCGAGTGCCGAGGTGGCCTCGTCGAGCAACAGGATCGGCGCGTCGCGCAAGATGGCACGGGCGATCGCAACCCGCTGGCGCTGACCGCCTGACAGCGTCACGCCGCGCTCGCCGACTTGGCTGTCATAGCCTTTTTCCAGCTTGAGGATGAATTCATCGGCAAGTGCATCCTTCGCCGCCGTCTCGATTTCGGTCTTGCTGGCTCCCGGCCGGCCGAAACCGATATTGTCACGCGCGCTTGCCGCGAAAATGGTGACGTCCTGCGGCACGATGGCGATGCGCTGGCGGACCGAAACGGGATCGGCCTCGCGCACATCGACGCCGTCGATCAGGATCTTGCCTGTTTCGGGATCGTAAAAACGCAGGATCAGCGAAAACACCGTGCTCTTGCCGGCCCCTGACGGCCCGACGATCGCCACCGTCTCGCCCGGCATGACCTGAAAGCTTAAGCCGTGCACGGCGGCGCGGTCGGGCCTTGCCGGGTAGGAGAAGGAGATATTGTCGAAGACGATCGCGCCCTTGGCGACGGCCGGCAGCGGCTTCGGATCGGCGGGGGCCTGGATCGCCCGCTTCTC